>CALVIB010000020.1 GCA_944329375.1 uncultured Bacilli bacterium
CACAAAATAACATGAAAGGTAGGTATTACTTCCATGAATAAAATTACAAATCAAGATAGAGTATACATAGCTCGAAACCTTGTACATTATAGGAAAATCAAAGGCTGGACACAAGAAAAGCTAGCTTTTGAAGCTCATACGACAAATAAATGTATTAGTGATTTAGAACTTGCTAAAAGAAACGTGAAACTTGATACAATTTCCAAAATTGCTAAAGCATTAGATGTACAACTATCAGACTTAACAAAAATAAACCAATAGATTTTATTATAAAGTAAAGGGGAATAATAAATGTTTTTTATTAAAGAAAAATCTTATAATGATATTATTGAAGAAATAAAATCAAAATTAACAGAAGATAAAAAGGAAAATATTTCATACTTAAAAAAACAAGCAAAAAAATATAAAAATCATAAAATGAATGAAGCTATATTAAAAGAAATAGGAAAATTACTTTTTGAAAATTTAAACACTACTGAACAAGAAGAATTAAGTAGTATCATTAATAAAAAAATATTAGAAAATTATGATAAAGGTGTATCTTTTTTTGAAAGTGGAAATATTCTAGAGGCAGCAAAATCATTTATAGAAGTAACAAGCAATGCTGAAATAATAAAAAAATTAAAACAAGAAAAAAACTTAATAACGCCAAATAATTTTATTGAAACAGCTTTAATTTTTAATGATAATAAAGATTCAGAAGATATTGGATTACCTTTTTCTATGGCATATTTATATTTAGGTTCAATAAATGTTAGCAATAATCAGTTAAATCAAGCAGAAAAATACTTGTTAGAATCAATATCATGGAATCCTTACAATGTATCTGCTAGATTTGAATTAGCTGAAACATATAAATTGTTAGGTAATTTAGACAAATATAAAGAAATAACCGATGAAGCATATAACTTTTGTATATTTCCAATAGACTTTGCAAGATATTTAAGAAATCTAGGTTATTACTATATAGAAAAAGAAAATTTCCTTCTAGCAAAATCCTTATATTTATATAGTTTATTATTTGAAAATAGTCATATAGTTGCACAAGAAATAACCTATATAGCAAGCAAAACAAATGATAAAAATTTACCAGACAATAATGAAAATAAAAAAGCATTAATTAAAAATAATATTCCAACCAGCGCGCCAGAAAAGAACATGCAGGTTATTGCTAAAATGTATCAAGATTTAAAGCCACAGGCTAAAAATCAAAATGAATTAAAAATGATTAATTTATTAGAATCAATCTTAACACCATATATGAATGTTCAATAAAAATTCCTAAATGCTAGGAATTTTTTCTTTCAATATCTTTAATATCAGTTAAAGGAATTAGTTCATTATCGATAGTAATTAAATGAGTAGCATTCCTTCCAACAATCCTTTTAGTTATAATCCTATCTTTTAAAGTAATTTTAACATCTGCTTTATAGACATAATTGGAAGAATTAAAAATCTCATTAATTTTTTGATTAACGTTTTTTCCTTTTACGGGTGTATAACCTCGCTTTAAAGAATCATCTTTACTATGAGAATAATAAACACTCTCATTATTTCCTGATTTTTCATCAACCTTATTCGCAAATACCTTTGGTAATTTTTTATCCATTCTTATCACCTCTAAATAATCATATGATTTAAAATCTATAACTTGCTAAAAAATATATTAACTTTCTTAGTTATTAAATAACCTAAAATACAAAGTAATATTCCAATAATTAGTTCTAAAAAAGAAAAATCATAACTAAAAATATCTTTAAACATTAAAAATATAGATGACATCATAAAACCTAAAACACCACTATAAGCTAAAACTTTATGGTTAGAAAACAAATAAGAAATAATCTTAGAAAGTAAAACAGTACTAATTAAAAATCCACTTAAAAATAAAACTATAACCATTGGTTCAATATTAAAACTAGAAATCCCCTCATAAATATTTAAAACACTGTCATACCAGCCTAAAGCCATAAAAATAGCTGTTCCACTAATTCCAGGAATAATTGTCGTAATAGATTCAGTAGCGCCAATAAAGAAATACAAATCAGAACTAGAACTAGTATTATCTCCTCCATTAATATTAATTAAATAGTAAAGAAGAAAAAAACAGATAAAAAATACACCCCAAAACTTAAAATCCATTTTATTTTTAACGGCATTTACAATTTCAGGCATACCACCAATAATTAAGCCAATAAATAGTAACATAGTAGGAAGATAATAAACATCTAGACACCACTTTACACCCTTACATAAAAGTCCAATTCCTAAAGCCATTCCTATAAATAAACACAATAAAAATTTCAAATCATTAAACTTTAATTTCAAAGGCCTAGATAAAATTGAAATTAATTTCTCATAAACCCCAAATGAAATGGCAATAATTGCTCCACTAACACCAGGTATAATTTTAGCTAATCCGATAATAAAACCTTTACATATAAGTAATAAATTTTTCATATTAAAATATATAATTTAATAAATAAAAATATTACAAAACAAATAGTCAGAATATATATACATTAAAACATCATTTGATTTATTTAATATTAAAAATACATCATTTAAACAGAAAAAAAAATAAAAAAACATATTATGATATATTTTTTACGTAGTAAGTAGTGTAGAAAGGAAAATAAAATGGATAACGACAATTTACTATCATCATTAAGTGAACATATTGCATATTGGTATACAAGCGTAAAAGGAGAAAAAGACATAGTTTTTCCAATAAATAATGTCATAAAAGAAAGAGCTAATCAAATATTTAGAGATAGATATAGCAATGCCAATATTATAATAAGTGAAAAAGGAGAAATATATAAAATATCAAAAGAAATATGTTGTGAAAGAAACACCTGGTCATATGTATTTTATTTGGATGACATGAAAAAAAATTACCGAATAAAAAAAATATGCAAAGAAACACTTCCATATGATTTAAAAAGTTCAAATAAAGAAAAATATAAAATTATAAATAATCTAGCCATTCCAAAAAAAACAATAATAATAAAAGCTAAAGCAGAAGATATCATGCAAATAAAAAAAATAATAGAGCCATACTTAAAGTGTTTTACTTATATAAATACCAAAGACAAAACCATAATTGCTTATCCTGATGTATTAATAGTAGAAAAAGAAAAAATAAAGATTCTTTTAAACTATTATCATCATCATCACATGGATAGATTTATAAGAAAAATAAAAAAATCCTTATCAAATTATAAAGAACTTAGTATATCCTAAGTTTTTTTTAAAAAATAATGTATAATAGAAGTGGTGAAGTAAATGAAAAAAGTAATAACAAAAAAACAAGAATTAAGTAGAAACTATATTGAAATGATAGCAAACAAAATATTAGATATTTATAAATTTAAAGGAAAAGTTTTAATACTACTAGGCTCAGGAAATAGTGCTTTATATGGATATGCACTTGCTTTACACTTAAAAGAAAATAAAATAGATGTCAATATTTTAATAGTAGAAGAAAACAATACTAACTTAGGAAAATATTACTTAAAAAAGTGCAAAAACAAAGTTAATTTAGATGACAATCTTAATAACTACGATATAATAGTAGATGCAATATATGGTATGGAACTAAAGCCAATTTCTAAACATTTAAAAGAAATTATAAATCAAATTAATAACAGTAAAAAGAAAATCATCAGCCTTGATATGAATACGGGATTAAATCCATATAATGGAATGGCAAATATATGCATCCATTCGAATATAACAATATCAATTGGAGCTTTAAAACCAGGACATCTTTTAAACATGGCTAAAGATAACATTGATAAATTAATAAATATTGAAACAAATATAGAAGATGAAAAGTGCTATCTCCTAGAAAAAGAAGATTTCTTAAACTTTATTCCAAATCGAAAACATTTTAGCAATAAAGGTAATTTTGGAAAAGTAGGTATATTAGGTGGCTCACTAAAATATAGTGGTTCAGTAAAACTAGCACTGTCTTCGTTAATTTCATTAACATCAGGAGCTGGTCTTGCCAGAATAATTGTTCCAAATAAAATTGCCAGTTCACTTATATCATTAACTTTAGAACAAACAATTTTCCCAGTAAAAGATAAAAATGGAGAAATGATATTTGACAAAAATGAAATAGATGAAGCTTTAAAAGGATTAACTGCCCTTTTAATAGGAATAGGATGGGATAGAAGTGAAAACAATAAAAAAATTCTAACCTACATTTTAGAAAATTATGATATACCAATAGTTATAGATGCCGATGGATTAAACACTTTAGCCCAAATAAATTATCCCACAAAAAGCCTAATTTTAACACCTCATTTGAAAGAATTTTCAAGATTAACAGGATTAAGTATTCAAAAAATATCTGAAAACCCAATTCAAATAGCTAAAGATTATGCCAAAAAACACCAAATAATTTTATTACTAAAAGGGCCTACAACCATCATAACCGATGGAGAAATAGTATATTTAGTAGACAAAGGCTCTTCAGGTATGGCCAAAGCAGGAAGTGGAGATGTATTATCGGGCATAATAATAGGATTGTTAGGTTATAAAAAACCAAATATAAAAACAGTTGCTTTTGCTGCATATATAAATGGTTTAGCTGGCGAATATGCTGAAAAGGAAAAAACAGCCATTACCATGTTAGCTAGAGATACCATAGATTCCATAGATAAAGCAATAAAACCATATATTAAAAAATAAGCATTTTCATCAAAATTTCATACCATAATATTGATAAAAAAACAATAAATATGTTATTATATTAAAGGAAAGAGGTACAGAATATGAATGAAAACAAAAGAATGCTAATCCTTTTTATTTCAATAGTATTAGTTATTGCTATTATTCTAGTTATAGCTTTTTGGCCAGAAGCTGACAAAACATTTACATGTGGTGTTCAAGCTGATAAGGATTATAACAATTTGGGAAGTGCAAACGCCGAACAATATGAGTGTTTAAAAGAGCAAAATAATAAATTTGCTATTGCTATCTCAGATGGCCTAAGTGATAAAGAAAAACAAGAATTAAATAAAGCAGCCGAGAAATTAGGCATAGGTGTTTATTATCTTAGTGATGAAGTTTCTAATAGTTCATTAAAAGATATTGAGAAAGAATTAAAAACAGATAAAGTGTCATATAAAAATACAAGTCTAGTAATTGTTGAAAATAAAAAAGTTACTGATGGAATAGAAAAAAATCTAGATAACAGTAACAAAATATATGATTTTTTAGATGAAGCTGGTTTAGCCAAATTCTCTTGCAATACAACAAGTGATGAAGAATTTGAAAACCTAGCTAAATTAACATATGACCAATATGACTGTTTATATAATAGTGATAAACCATTTGTTGTAGTTTTTACTCAGTCTACATGTGGATATTGTGAACAATTCTTACCAGTAATCAATGAATATGCTGGAACAAATAACTTACCAGTTTATTATTTAGAAATTGATACAATGGACAGTGAAGATTCCAACAAAGTATTTAATTCATTAAGCTACTTTGAAGAAAACACTGACTGGGGAACACCACTTACTTTAGCTATTAAAGATAAAAAAGTTGTAACTGAATTAAGTGGATATACTAGTGACACAAATACAATTGATGGATTATTTGAAGAAATAGGATTAAAATAATGGGCTACTCGCCCATTTTTTTCTAAAAAAATATACCTATTTACAGGTATATCCATCTTCTTCTAAAGTTTTTTTAACCTCATCATAATTAGAATCTTTAATCCCTAAACTATTTTTAGTCTCATCATCAAGTTTATTATAATCAGCCGAAATGCTAACTGAAATAGTACCATCTTTTTGATTAGTTTTATATTTAATGCCATTTTTGTCATCATATTCTTTAAATGGTTCTTTTAACTTTTCTAAAAGCATATCTGCATAATCATCAAAATCATCATTAAGTTTAATACTCATATTAGCTTTATAAGTTTTAATATTATTACCACTAAAATCAAAATATTGTTCTTCAGTCATCTTACCAGAATCATTATCTTCTACTTTTGTACAGCTCAAAGATTTTTCTGAGCACCCACATAACAAAATAGAAAATAAAAAAATAGCCATCAATTTAGTCTTATTCATAAAACCACCCTAAATATAAGTATAGCGGTAATTTCAACATTAATCAATCATTTTTTGTAAAATATATTTTAATCTTAACTAAATTAGTCTCAATATATTTACACTTAATTCCATAATCCAAAATCTTACATAGTAAATTCATAATCTTACGAATATAATTTTTACTATATAAATGTCCATGATAATTTTTATTAATCAAATACATATAAAAATAATCTATATCATTACTAGTTAAATCCTTAATTTTTATATTTCCTAAGATATCCTTAATAAACCTATTATAAATACCATTATAAATATCTTTATTTTGATAATTATTAATCATCTCATTATATACTTTATCTAATGTTTTATCTCCCCCTGAAACACTAAACTTAAATGTCATATACTACTCCTTCTACTGCAAAATAATACACTAAAATATTACCACAAACTTTATCATCGTTAGCGTATACATAACTTTTTCTGCACGAAACCCATAAATAATTACATGAAATGAATAGATGATTGTTGTAACCTTATTTTTTTAGCAAAACTATCAGATAATAAATTAATAACTATTCCATTTTTAAACTTAATTACTTTAACCATAGTATCAATATAAACCACTTGTTCATGATTAATAATGCAACTTCTATGTGAATACGCAAACCTATAATCCAAAATTTGTTTTAACTTTTTAAGTGTAAGTCTAACCTCAATATTGCCATCTAGGCTATGAATAACACTCCTTCTTTTTTTACTATCAGCTTCAATATAAACAATATTTTGCATATCAAAAGTATAAATAATTCCTTGGTCTTTAAATCTTATAATATTTTTTTGAAATCCAAGCTTAAAAATTTTCTTAAGTTTTTTTAATAATTCTTCTTGGTAATCCTTCCTTTTAGAAATGTAACCAATAAACATCGTATCACTTAAAACAACTTGATTGATATACTTATCTGCATAACCACTAATAAAAATCAAAAAAGAATTTAAATCCTTACTTCTAATTTTCTTAGCTATATCAATTCCATTGCCATTAGGAGTTTCAATATCTAATATATAAACTTTGTTATCCATCTCTTTATTCATAACTTTATAAAATTCTTCATCATAACCTTTAAAAGCATATATTTTAAATCCAATATTTTTATTTAAACAAAAATTGCTGACAACATTATAAATTTTAAGCAAAAAAAATTCATTGTCATCACAGATGATAAAATTAATCATACACTTCGCCCCAAACTCATTTTAACTATAACAGCAATCTAAAAATAAAGCAATAAAAAATCATAAGTGAATAGTTATATGTTTTATTTAAACTTATATTATCATATAGTAAAATAAGGTGATAAAAATGAAAACATTCAAGCAAAGTAAATTGTACATAATAGCTGACTTTGACCATACACTAACTGAAATATATAGCCAAAATTGTTGGGGTGTACTCGCCACCATACCAAACATTTCAAAAAAATATATAGAAAAAAGCAAATTAAATAATGACTATTATTTTCCAATAGAGCAAAATAATAACATAGACTATAAAATAAAAAATGAGCTAATGAAAAATTGGTATCAAAACCATGCAAATTTATTAATTAAATATAATCTAAAAGAAATAGATTTAAATAAAATAAGTAATTCAAACACCATTGTATTAAGAAAAGGAGTTGTTGAGTTTTTAAAATATACTTTTGAAAAAAACATTCCTGTAATTATAATATCCGCTGGTATATCAAATGTCATAGAAGGAGTATTAAAAAAACATAATTGTTTTTATAACAATGTATATGTTATTTCTAATATTTTCAAATTCAAAAATGGTAAATTAAAATCACTTAGAAATAAAATAATACATTCATTAAATAAAGATAGAGTTGAAGTTCCTCCAAAAATAAAAGAAGTATTAAAAAATAAAGATGAAGTTATAATCATAGGAGATAATATTGGTGACACCTTAATGAAAATAAAAGAAAACCAAAAAACATTTAAAATAGGTTTTTTAAATTATAAAGACAATTCAAAATATGAAGAATTTAAAAAATATTTTGATATAGTGTATAATAAAGATGAAAACTTTGTTAATATAAAAAGATATTTGGAAAATTCAGTAAAAGAAAAAATATAATAGGAGAAAAAATGGAAAATTATGTATATCATGGTAGCCCATATCAAGGATTAAAAATGATTAAAAGAAATAAAAGTACTCATGGTAAGCCTTTGGTATATGCTACTAAAAATAAAGCCATTGCTACTATATTTATCAGTAATAAAGGCAATGATTTATATTATTACTTAAGTTATAATCAAAAAGATAACTCAGTAATATTGGTTGAAAGAAAAGAAAATATGTTTCAAAATATTTTTAATATTTCTGGCTCGATTTATACATTAAATGGAAAAAACTTTGTTTCAGGAAAAACCAATTGGTCAGCTGAAGTAGTTAGTAATTTTGATGAAATTGTCATTCATGAAGAATATATTAATAATGTTTTTGAAAAGCTTAAAGAGTTAAATAATAAAGGAGAATTAAAACTTTACTTATATCCTAATAGACCAAATTTTATTCCCAAAGATAATAGTGATTTGCTTTCTAAAGTTATAAAATGGGAAAAACAAGGAATAAATATAGAAATGTTTTTCAAAATATATCCAGAATTAAAAGAAAAATATTTAAATAAAAAATAATTTGCATTCCTTTAGCATAAAGAATATAACAAAGCCTAAACAAAGGAGGTTTTTATGTACGTACAAAATAAATTAATGTATCATATACATACATCAAATGAGTATGATGAACTTTGGCAAGAAGGAAATGAGATAGTTGTTGATGATAACTTTAATTCTGAATGTGGATTAAGTATCCCTTACTTTAATACTAATGTAATATGTAGTGATGAATCTGTTAATAGCTTACAATACTTTTTAAAAAAATATTTAGACCAAGGAATAGAAAATCTAGATTCAAAAATTATTGAAGCTTTACTAAAAGATTCATATAGAATTATTTATAATGCAAATCGTACAAAATGTGAAGCCGCTTTAGAAATATGCCGAAGACAAAAATTTAAACTTCATCCTAGTAGACTTCATTCAATATGGGTAACTGATAAGGAATGCCTTGATTTTTGGATAAGTATTTTAAAAGGAAAAGAAATCTTTGAACTAGATTTAACTGGCACCTTGTTTAAAACAAGTGACATTTATATTCCTAATAATCATTTAAGTTTATCAGAAGCAATTAAACAATCGGAAAATTATTGGAATCCAATTTTTACAAAAGAAGCCGAAGAAAAGAAAGAATATTTATTTCAAGGAAAAGTATTAATAAAGAACAAAATTAAGAACTTATAAAATAGATTCTTAATTTTAAATAAAAGAACATACCAATATATTATTTTTGTGTACTATTTTATACATTATTATTTTCACTTCCTTTAAATATAATATATACTTTTTATTATAGAATAATAATTTATAAAACCATCTTATATGTTTTTGTCAACGCTTGATTTTAACTTTGCAAAACTAATTTAGCTTATTTGTATATTCGCACATTTAGTTTGTATCTCAAAACTCATTTATATGGGTAAATTACAGTTAATATTTGTACTTCATTGCATATTGTAGTTGACTTTCTACTTCAAGTATAATAATATGTACTTGAGGTGGAAAAATGAAGGAAAATATATTGAATTTTAATAATAGTGAAGATTGGTTATTATTAAAAAAGTATTGTCGAAACAACTTTATAAATCAAATTGATTTTTTCCGTTATGAAGATATGCACACAAACTTTTTAAAGTCATTATTTGAATCTAATAATGTTTATGGATTGGCTGTTTATCCATTAAAAAAAATTATAGAACTTATAAAAATGAAAGATGAAACCAAATTTAAGGAAATAAACATATTTGATGATTATGATATTAGCCATGTTAAAATAGAGAGTCAAAAACAAATAAATAATTATCGTTTAGATTTATTTATTCAATTTGAAATCAATGATAAATCTTATATAATTGTCCTTGAAAACAAATTATTTTCTTCCGAAAGTAATGAACAATGTTTAAAATATGAAAGAACTTGTCAAGAAGCCTTAAAAGATAAAAATGAAATAATTTTCGTTTATTTATCTTTAAGCAATGACTCAAAAATATCAAGTAATAATTATGTAAGAATTAATTATCAAGAATTAATATCAAACGTAATTGAACCATGTTCATATATAGAAAATAATTTTCAAGCACTTAATGTTAAAGAATATTTAAAAAGTTATGTATATTTATACAATTTAGATTTAGGAAATAGTGAAAAGAATATACCATTAACTCATGAAATAGAAAAGTTAGTCATGAATATTTATAATGATAAAGATTTTCAAGTAATATTAAACGCAGATTCTAATGACAAAACATATGAACAATTTTTTAAAGCTAATACTCGTATATTAGATATACTTTTTATAGCATTATTTAAACTAGAAAAAATCACTGATAATAGATATAATCAACTAAAAATTAATTTAAAAAATAGTCGTAAAACACATTGTTTTAATGATAAACCTCTTTATAATACAGATTTATTTTATGAGGTTATACAATATTTGATAAAAAATGATTTTGTAGAAGATAGTAATAAACTAGAAAAGCTTACTACATTTAACAATTTGCGTTATCTAGTTTCAGATTTAGAAAAGTTAACCGAAGAAGAACAAAAATATCGTGATATATACCGTAAAAATAAAGAAAAACAAGCTCCAATAATATTTGATAGGAAAGAATATTACTATTGGACATTTTTTTCAGAAGATTATATACAAGAATTTATTGATAGGGTTAAAGCAGAATATCCTGAAATAAATATATACTGATAAAGTGTTAAATTAATATAATTTCGCTTGAGCTTAGGGTGTGTCAAGAAAAGTATGTAAGTTTTTTTACTTACATACTTTTCTTGACACACCATTATAAAAATGAATTTGCAAAACCAGAAGAAATATAATCACAATAAATTAAAATATCATAGTAATATAAAAAAATATTTTGATAAACCAATTTCAAATATCATTTTTGTTCATAATTATTCTGTTAAAACTGAACAGTTAAAATTTACTAATTTTTTTCAAATAAAAGTTCATAGCCGAAGCAATATTATAAAAGAAGTAATACAAAATTGTATAAGTAATCCTGAAATTTTTAAAAAATATTTTGCTGGAACAGAAATATCATTAAAGACAAAAGAAGATGAATATAAAATAAATAGACTTCATCAGATAATAGCTTTATACAATAATTTTCAAGTTAATGATAATAATTTGTTTAAATATATACCAAATTCTTTGTATGTAAAAAAATATGGCAGAGAAAGAGGATTACAATTTGTTTTTGAACATAAAAATGATAAATTATTAGTATATTTAATAGATTTATATCATTTGGCAATTCCAAGTGGTAAAGATGAAAAAGGCGAAAGACAGAGTTTGTCATACGAATATGATAAAAGAAAAAAATATCATAAGGGAATAGAAGAAGTTATTTTTGATAAAGAAACAAGTAAACCCTAGGCTTAATTGCCTAGGGTATTTTTTAGTCTTGTTTTTGGTCTTGTTTTTGTCTTATTGGTCTTGTTTTGGCAAAAATTCACACGGGACAAAATAACGTAAAAATAGGGACAAAACCCTTAAAAACAAAGAAAAAGCCTTATATTTCAAAGGCTTTTGATTACAAATTGGTGGAGAATAGGAGACTCGAACTCCTGACCCCCTGCGTGCAAAGCAGGTGCTCTAGCCAACTGAGCTAATTCCCCAAATCAATTTACTCATAAAGTATAACATTATTAACCATTAAAAGTCAACAATTTTTATTACTTTTCATCAATAAATCATAACTTTTTATTAAAAATAACCTTATTTTACCAAAAAAGATGATAAATATTATATTCATCATCTAAAATTTTCTTTTAATTTGTTTTTAAGCTTTAACATTAATATCAAAATAATAATCAAAATTACTATTATAAAATAGCTATAAATATTATCATTTTGATTAGATTTAGTTTTATTATTATCAATTTTTAATACATGTTGATATTGAGTTTTCTTTGGCTTATTAACCTTATAACTGTCTTTAGAAGATTCTTTATTATCAATTTTATTAAAATCATCATCCTCAAATAAAGTAGGATTAGTATTATTCATATGAGTAATTTTTTTAGAATTATCTATGTTTTCTTTACCATAAAATATCATATTTTCATTAGAAGAAAAATTAGTTTTATCATTAACTTCCTTTTCAACATCTATAAAATCATTATCATCACGGTAAATATAATCTTCAAAAGGACCCATTAAATAATCATTATAATATTCTTTTTCAAGTTTATAGGACTGGTATAAATAATCTTGATACTGATATAAATCCACTTCACCCTTATATATAACATTATCATTATCTAATTTAGATAAACAAAAAATATCCTCATAAGCATTATCTTTAAGTAAACTTGTTTTACCATATAAAATTATATCTGGTGAAAAGTAATTAACTGCTAGTTCAGATACAACTTTATCATTAGATTTAAAAAGTAAGCTAAAAATATATTTTTCTTTATTCCCTTCACCTTTACCCTCAATAATTAAATCATTAAGTTCATAACCTTTTTCAAAATTATATGTTATAGACATACCATCTATAATCATCCCAGTTCTGTCCTCATAAATTATATCTCCACTAGTACTCTTAATATTAATATCATATAAAGGGGAATCAGAACGAACATCGATAGTAACTGAATCAATTTTAGGCATTTTCAAATAATGAAAGCCATTATATTTATATATTATTCTTCCTTCTTTTTCATCGGGTTTTTTTATAGATAATTCACTTAAATTACCCTTTTCATAAATATTTTCATCAATTAAAGGATATTCAGAGTTAATCTCTTCTTTTGAAACCATGGGTCCTAAAACTTTATTTAACCTATAATATTTATATTTCCTAATAAAATTATAATCCTCTAACCCATGTACAGGTAAAGCAAGCAAAAGCAAAAAAATAAATAATAAAACCTTTTTCATAAAACTCCTTTCTAAGCCCCTTCATATATAAACATACGACATAAATTCATAAAATCCTTTTTAATTTGTAAATTTAAAATAAAATCAAATATAAAGTGGTATAATTTAATCGATGACTTTGTATAATAAAGAAAAATGTGCTATAATAACAAACATTCAAAAGGAGAAAAAGTATGGATAACTTAGAAATTATAGAAAAACTTAAAAATGATTTACCACAAGTATTAGCTGTTATTGGATATGGCTCAGGAATATATAAACAAACAGGTTATAATCAAAATGAAAAACCAGACAAAGATGTTATCATAGTTACCGAAGACTTTAAAGATTTTCTAATTGAAGACTATGAAAAAAATCCTCATCATTTTTCTGATGACTTTGATAAACATATTCTAATAAAAAAGAAAGAAAAAGATAAATTCTATAGTAATGTTGGGTGCTTAAAATTCTATCATAACAATATCCATTTTAAAGCCATGATTATATCCAAAAAAGCCTTAGAAGAAGATTTAAAAACATGGAAATATTTTGGAATGTCAGGTAGATTAACCAAGCCAATATTATATGGAAATATAAGTCAAGAGTTAGATAAAGCTATTCAAAATAACCGAAATAATATCCTAATAACTGCCTTACTATTAAATAAACAAAACACCCTAACACCAAACGAATTATATAATACAATATCAAAAATAACATATATGTATGACTTCAGAACAATTCTTCCAGGCGAAAAGAAAAGTAAAGCCAAAGACATTGTTAATGGAGCTTATAATTTCTTCGAACAAACTTATGGAACAAGTCTTTTAATTCAAAGAAGGAGTAACATAATTTATAATAATCATCCAATAGAATATATAGATAAATTACCAGATAACTTAAAAAAACACATATATGATAATCTAAAAAATAAAGAAGATTTAGAAAAACTAAGTAAAATAATAGAAAACTATTTTAGAAAAACAAACTTTCCAAACTCAATTAGACTAGCTCTCAGCAGCACCGCCACATTAGGTAAAAAAGAAACCATAAAACATGGTTTAAGCAAAGTAAAAAGACATTTTCAAAAATAGTTCAAATCTTTACTTTTGCCCATAGTTTTGTTATACTTTAGAAGTATAAGGTGATAAATATGAAAATCAAATCAGTAGATTTAATAATATCAGCTATTAGAAGAAGTCAATATCCAACAGATAATAAACCAGAATATATGTTAGTAGGAAGGTCAAACGTTGGTAAGAGTAGTTTTATAAACACAATAATAAATAGGAAAAATTTCGCTAGAACATCTAGTAGACCTGGTAAAACTCAAACAATAAACTTCTATAACATAAATGATGAATTTTATTTAGTAGATGCCCCAGGTTATGGCTTTGCTGGCGTAAGTAAAACCAAAAGGAAAAAGTTCGGACTAATGATAGAAGATTATTTAGTAAATAGAAAAAATTTAAAATGTGTTTTTCTATTAATAGACTTTAGACATAGACCAACAAACGATGATATCTTAATGTATAACTTCTTAAAATATTATAAAATTCCAGTTACCATTGTTGCTACCAAAGTAGATAAAATAGGTATAACCTCAAGACAAAAACAAAGAAACATGATTTTAAATGATTTAGACCTCGTTGTTGGTGATGAATTTGTCATGTTTTCAAGCGTAACTAAAGATGGAAAAGAAGAAATACATAAAAAAATCGAAAGGACAATGTAATCCAATAACACATCTAAGTTAAATTTCATACACTATTTTAGGTGATAGAATGAAACTTATAATAGATGAAAACATTGTCATTTTTTTAGATAAATTATACTTAAATAACATTGATTTAAAAGATTATAATCTAATAGAAAAAAAACTAATAAAATTAATAAATAAAATTCAAAATAAATATCTCATAGACTTAAATGGTTATTATAATGTTTACATATATAAAGATGAAAACTATGGAATCATTATATATATGCAGAAAGAAGAATTAGAATATATTGATTATTTCAATGAACAATTAGAATTTAACATTGAAGTAATTGAAGATTCTTTTTTATATAAAATAGATGATATTCTCCGTTTAGAAAAACCTTTATTAAACAAATTCATAATATATAAAAATAAAGATAACCTATATTTAAAACCAAAAGAAAAAATTTCAAACATTGAATTAGGTATAATTTTAGAAAATAGTGAAATAATTTATGGAGCACAAGCTGATAAAATAAAGAAAAAAAGTCAAATAATAAAGTAGGTGGTAAAATGAGAAAACAAATTGTCGCATTAGTTGGTAGACCAAATGTCGGAAAATCCACAATATTTAATAGATTAATTGGCACAAAAATAGCCATAATTGAAGATACCCCAGGCGTAACTAGAGATAGAATATATGGAACAGTTAATTACTTAGACTATAGTTTTCATCTTATAGATACTGGCGGTATTGACATGGGAGATGGTAATTTCAACACAGAAATCAAAGGACAAGCCGAACTTGCTATTGATGAAGCCGATATAGTAGTTTTTGTCGTTGATGGTAAAGAAGGATTAACCTCAGGTGATTATACCGTTAGAGATATTCTTAAAAAAAGTGGTAAACCAGTAATAGTTGCCGTAAATAAAACCGATTCAAAAGCTTATGAAGAACATAAATATGACTTTTATAACCTTGCCTTTGATAATTATGTAGAACTATCAGCCGAACACAACATAGGTATATCAAGCCTGTTGGATGAAATAACCAAAAACTTTATAGAAATAAAAGAAGAATATAATGAAGATATAATAAAATTTTCCATTATAGGTAGACCAAACGTTGGTAAAAGTAGTTTAGTAAATGCTCTATTAAATGAAGAAAGAGTAATTGTAAGCCCAGTAGCAGGCACAACAAGAGATGCCATAGATACACCATTCAAATACCAAGGTAAAGACTTCGTCGTAATAGATACCGCAGGCATGCGCAAAAAAGGAAAAATATATGAAAGTGTAGAAAAATATAGTTTACTTCGTTCGTTAAAAGCTATTGATAGATCTGATGTATGTGTATTAGTAATAAATGCCGAAGAAGGTATAATCGAGCACGATAAACATATAGCAGGTTATGCCTTAGAAGCTGGTAAAGCCATCGTAATAGCTGTCAATAAATGGGATACAGTTGAAGATAAAGATAAAGAAATGAAAAAATGGAAAGAAGAAATAAAATATAACTTTCAGTTCATTCCATATGCTAAAGTAGTCTTTCTATCAGCCTTGACTAAAAAAAGAATTCACACATTAATGCCAGAAATAATTAAAGCAAATGAAAATGCCCATAAAAAAATATCAACAAGCGCATTAAACAATGTTATTACAGATGCCTATGCTTTAAATTTACCACCTTCATATAAAGGAAAAAGATTAAAAATATATTTTTCAAATCAAAGTAATATCTGCCCGCCAACTTTCAATATCCAAGTTAATAGTAAAGGACTAATTCATTTTTCATACAAAAGATACCTAGAAAATAAAATTAGAGAAAACTTTGATTTCACAGGAACTCCAATAGTGTTAAACTTTAAAAACAAAGGAGAACAGTAGCTTAAAATAACCTCCCGCATATATTAATGTAGGAGGTTTTAAAATGGCATTTTCCGATAACTTTTTTAAACGTGTAGAGCAAAAAACAAACGTAAATAAAGAAACAATCTTAGACCTAGCAAAAAAACTTCAAGAAGGTAATTTAAAAGATGAGGGAACTTTAAGAGAAGTAATTGGCGAACTAAGTAAAATGACTGGTAGAGAAGTTTCCGAAGAAAATAAAAAGAAAATCATCGACGCTGTTGTTAATGACAACATACCAAAAGACATTGATAAAATGATTTAATCAGTGTTTTTTTATTTTCAAAATATTATTTTCTGCATATTCATAAATATTATTCATATATTTAAATGAAGAAAGTAGGGATAATATGGAAAAAATAGACATTATAAAAAACATCACTGAAAGAACAGGTGGAGATATTTATTTAGGCGTAGTAGGAGCAGTAAGAACAGGTAAATCAACCTTTATAAAAAGATTTATTGAGAATCTAGTAGTTCCTAACATTGAAGATGAATATGAAAGAAAAAGAACTTTAGATGAAATTCCCCAGTCCGCACAAGGAAAAACCATCATGACAACAGAGCCAAAATTCGTACCAAGTAACGCCGCAAAAATAAAAATAGATGATTTCGAAGCCGATGTTAGATTAGTTGACTGTGTAGGTTACGTTATCGATGGAGCTAAAGGTTATGAAGATGAAAATGGACCAAGAATGGTTCATACACCATGGTATGAAGAATCAATACCATTTGTTGAAGCAGCTGAAATAGGTACAGAAAAAGTAATAAAAGACCATTCAAGTATTGGTATATTAGTAACAACTGATGGCTCAATAGGAGAATTTGAAAGAAATAACTATGTAGAAGCTGAAAAAAGAATAGCTGGTGAATTAAAAGAAATTGGTAAACCATTTATAGTAATAGTAAACTCTACACATCCAATGTTACCAGAAACAGAAAATCTAGCAGAAAAACTAAAAGAAGAATATGGCGCTCCAGTAATACCAATGAACATAGATAACATGAGCGAAAGAGATGCATACAACATACTAAAAGAAGCCTTATATGAATTTCCAGTAGTATGCATAGATGTAGAAATGGCTGATTGGGTTGCCTGCCTAGAGCCAAATAATTGGTTAAAAAAATCATATATAGAAACCATTAGAAATAGTGTTCATGAAATAGATAAATTAAGAGATATCGACCAAATAACAAGCAAATTAGAAGAATGCGAATATATAGAAAAAGCTTATTTATCAGAAGTAGATACTGCAACAGGTAATGTTAGAGTAACACTAAAAACCCCATCAAACTTATATAATGAGGTATTAAAAGAAATAATTGGCGTAGATATTACAAGTAGGTCCCAATTACTAAGCCTTTTCCAAGACTTAGGAGAAGCTAAAAGAGAATATGACCAAGTAAAAGATGCTTTAAAAATGGTTAAACAAACAGGTTATGGAGTAGCATCTCCAACTTTAGCCGACATGACTTTAGATACTCCAGAAATAATTAAACAAGGTAGTAGATATGGAATAAAATTAAAAGCAGTAGCTCCTTCAATCCACATGATAAGAGTTGATGTAGAAAGTACTTTTGAACCAATAATTGGCTCAGAAATCCAAAGTAAAGAATTAATAAATTACTTAATGAAAGATAAAGATTCAGGTAGCGAAAACATCTGGAAAAGTGAAATATTTGGTAGAAGCTTAGATGTCATAGTACAAGAAGGAATACAAGCCAAACTATCACTAATGCCAGAAAGTGTTAGGTTTAAACTAAAACAAACATTATCAAAATTAGTAAATAAAGGTTCTGGTAATTTGTTCGCAATCGTTATTTAATACTCAAAAATATTACCAACAGTATAAACTTAATAAAAATACTTATAATTTATAAAAACTAATTAATATCTCATCCATGTTAAAAAACCGTAAAAAAGCTTAAAAAATATTGATTTTTCTAAACAAACATGATACCATGTAAATGTAAGCAAGATAGCTTAACATTACAAGGGAGGTATATTAAAATGACAAAACAAAATTTAGTAAACTATATTGCCGAAGAAACAGGAATGACTAAAGCAGATGCTACTAGAGCATTA
>CALVIB010000021.1 GCA_944329375.1 uncultured Bacilli bacterium
GTTTTACATGAATGGAATAAAGAATTGTTTGATGATTTAGTTAAGTATAATGAATTAGAAGATGCGAAAAAAGAAGGGGAATCTCTTGGTAAAACAATTGGAATTAAAGAAGGCAAAACACTTGGAATTAAAGAAGGTAAAACAATAGGAATTAAAGAAAATAAAATTGAAGTAGCTAAGAATATGTTAAAAGAAAATATTAATATTCAAATTATATCAAAAGTAACTGGTCTAAGTTTAGAAGAAATTAAAGAAATTAAATAAATTAAATAAATTAAATAAATTAAATAAATATATTTATAAAAAGAATTTGATAAAATTATTAATAGGAGGTAAGGGGTTATGGCTAAAAGAGTTTGCCGATTATTTGATTGGGATTTTTGTTTGTCTTTAATTTTGATAACTTTAGGTGCAGTTATGTCAGCTTTTGCTTTAGAACTTATTTTAATACCTAATTCAATGATAGATGGTGGAATGAATGGTGTTTCTATTATTTTAAACACTCTATTTGGTGGTTCACTGGGTATAATCATATTTATAGTTAATTTGCCATTTTTAATATTGGGTTATAAGCAGTTAGGTAAGAAATTTGTGTTTAAAGCTGGATATGGAATGCTTTTGTTTAGTATTTTGTTAGAAATATTAAGTAGTTATACTCCTTTAATTGATGATACTTTATTAGCTACGGTTTATGGTGGTATTTTATTAGGTGTTGGCTGTGGTCTTATTATTAAAGAAGGAGGTTGTTTAGATGGTACAGAAATAGTTGCTATTTTAATTAATAGGAAAAAAAGTATTTCTGTTGGGCAGGTTGTTTTTGCTTTTAATGTTATTATTTATGGTGTTGCTATTTTTGTTTTGGGAGCGGAAAGGGCTTTATATTCTCTTTTAACTTATTTTGTTTCTTATAAAGTTATTGATATGGTTTCTGATGGATTTAATAGTGCGAAAGCGGCATTTATAATAACTGATAGTGGGAAAGAAATAGCTGATGCTATATTAAAAAAATTAGGTAGAACAGTAACTGTTTTATCTGGAGAGGGAATTATTTCTCATGGAAGTAAAAATGTTTTATATACAGTTATTACAAGATTTGAAGTATCTATTTTAAAAGATATTTTAGATGAAGTAAACGAATCATCTTTTGTTACGGTATTTGATGTGTCTGAAATTATTGGTAATCATATAAAAAATAGACCTATAGAGAATCATCATAATTGATGATTCTTGTATTAGATAAGATGGTGGTAAAATGAAAAAAATTAAATGGATAGTTTTTTTATTAGCGCTTATAATGTTTGGTATTTTAGCTTATTTAGTTTTAGAAAATAAAACGGGTAGTTTTGACAGTTTTATTTATAAATTAATAACTTTTAGTAGATTAGATTTATTTACATGGTTTTATAAATTTATAACTTTTTTTGCAAGTGAATTTATAATAGGAATGATTTGCTTTTTATTTTTGGTTATATTTAAAAACAAAAAAATTGGTGGTTTAGTTTTTTTTAATGCAATTAACATTTTTATTTTAAATATTATTTTAAAATTAATTTTTATGAGAGATAGGCCTTATGAACTTATGATAATTAATGAAAGTGGATATAGTTTTCCATCTGGTCATGCAATGGCTGCTTTAGGTTTTTATGGTTTTATTATTTATTTAATTTGGCATTTTAATTTAAGTAAAAATACAAAAATTATTTTTTCTTTATTGTTAGGTATTTTGATTGTTTTAATTGGGTTAAGCCGAATTTATTTAGGAGTTCATTATGCGAGTGATGTTTTGGCAGGATATATGATAAGCCTAGCTTATTTAATTATATATATTACTTTTGTTAAAAGATTTTTGAAGTTTGGTGATTGTGATGGAAATAATTAAAAAATATTTAAATAAAAATTACTTTTATGTTTCAGTTATTATTATGGGATTAACAAGTGGATTAATAGGTATATTTTATTCTCTTTTTAAAAATAAAGTTTTTGAAAGGACAACAAATGATTTTTTAGAAGGAACAGGAGTGCTTGGAGCTTATATAACAGAGTCTACGGGGAAACCTTCTGAAACTAATTATTTTATAATTGGTTTACTTATAAGTATAGCTTTTTTCTTTATTGTTTCTTTTGTTTTTAGTAGGATTTTGAATAAAAAATATACTTATACTTTTAATTTAAATTCATTTTTGAGTATTATTTTAATATTCGGTTTGGTATTTTCTTCGTTATTGATTAATATTTCTTTTGTATTAGGTTTGATTATTTTTTACCTAAGTTTATGCTTATATTTTATTAGTATATATTTAATTTTAGATAAGATGTTTAAATTGGATTTTAAAAAAAAGATATTTGCTTTAAGTATATTATTAATTTTAGTAATTATAATTTTGGTTTTACTTAAATTATTTGTTTAAAAATAATATTTTTTACTCATTATAAAATTGGGTGAGAAATATGTCTAAACATAAAGTAGAAATAGTTAATGTTAATACTTCAAATATTAAGGTTTTATCTTCAGATGAAATGTTAAATCTTTTTGACAAATATCATAATGGCGATGTGAGCGCTAAAGATGAATTAATTAAAGGTAATTTAAAGCTTATATTATCAGTTTTAAAAGGTTTTTCTGGAAGGGTAGATAATATGGATGATTTGTTTCAAGTCGGGGTTATTGGTCTTATTAAAGCTATTGATAATTTTGATTTGAATCATGAAGTAAAATTTAGTACTTATGCTGTTCCAATGATAATTGGAGAGATTAAGAGATATTTAAGGGATAATAATAGTTTACGAATTTCTAGAAGTATAAAAGATTTAGCTTATAAAGCTTTAAAAATTAAAGATGAACTTACTTTTTTAAATAATAAAGAACCAACCACATTAGAAATTGCTTCAAAGTTAAATATTTCTGAATGGGATGTGATACAAGCTTTAAATTCTTTAAAAGATACTGTTAGTATGTTTGAACCAATATATAATGATGGTGGAGATGTAATTTATTTATCAGACCAACTTTCTAATGATGATGAGCTTTATGATTTAGAAACTAAAATATCTTTAAAAAATGCTTTAAATTTGATTAAGGAAAAAGAAAAATATATTATTTTGCAAAGATATATGATGGGGAGAACTCAGACTGAACTTGCTGAAGAAATAGGAATAAGTCAAGCTCAGATATCTCGTTTAGAAAAAAATGGTTTAGCTAAAATTAAAAAATTAATTAAATAAGCATACAATTAAGTATGTTTTTATTGAATTAACATATATATTGATTTATAATAATTTGTGTGGAGGTATATAATGGAAAAACAAGAGTTTTTAGGAATTGTTACAGAAGAAGAATATAAATTGATTAATGAGCTTATTCAAAATGGTAAATTACAAGAGTATCGTAATTTGATAGAAATGTTTGAAGATGAAAAAGTTAAACTTGTTTCTATGATGGATAAAACACCTGATGAAGTATATAATTTAATTATAGAAGATTATTTAAAAAAGGTTAAAGGTATTAGTATGTTAGTGCCTGGATTATCTACTGGTATTAAAGATGCGAAAAGTGGGGTGTCTATTTATACTTATGATGGAACTGTAGGTTTGAATAATCAGAAGATTGATGAAAATACTAGATTTGATTTAGCTAGTGTAACTAAATTATTTACAACAATAGAGGCTTTAAAGTTGGTAGAGGAAGGTAAATTTAGCTTAGAAAAGAATGTTTCAGATTATAAGAATGGAAAATATTTGAATCTTAGGATTCCAGTGGAAAAAATGACTAAATTTTATTATGATTTAAGGACTGATGGTAGATTAGATGAAAGAGAAGGGGAACTTCCATTAGAAGAATTTCAAAGAAGATTATCTTCAACAAAAGTTATTAAAGATAAAACTTTTGTTTATAGTGATATACCTTTTATTATTTTGAAAGATTTATTACCTGATTCTGATGAATATTTTACAAAATATTTTAACGAGGAAATGAGATTATTACAAACTAGCTATGATGAAAATTTGGGTGTTTTAACTGGTATGAGAAAAGGAGAGAGTGTAAATGACCCAAAAGCTAGAGTAATGAAAAGATACAGTTTAAATCCAGGTCATGCTGGTATTTATAGTACATCTAAGGATTTAGTTAAATTGTTTGATGCTTTAAATAATGGGTTTTTATCTGATGAATCTATAATGCATATGGTAACACCTGCTTTAAATACGCCTATTTTATTGAATCCCGATGGGACAATTATGTATAAGAAAAACAAAGAAGGTTATACAACAGGAGTACAAAATGTTAATAGAGGGATGGCTGTTTATTATAAACATCCAGAAGGTATTAGAGCAAATGAAATGGTCCAAGCGATGAGTGATAAGTCTTTTTCAATTGCTGGTTTTACAGGTACTTGGGCAACATTTGACCTTAAGAATGGTTTGACAGCTAATATTTTAGGTAATCCTCTTTCTTTGGAAAATGAAAGAGATTTAATTATTGATAATGAAAGATTTAGTATTGTTGATTGTGGTAAACACTTTGAAGATGGTACTAAATTTAAAGTGGCTGGTAAAACTTCTAGAGTTTTAGATGATAAAGGTAATGTGACTGGCAATATACCATTTACGAGAACTACAAATACTTTAAAAGAAGAACAAATATATACTTTACTTAAGCTTAGATTTGCAAAAAATGCTTTGATGAAAAAAGCTGAATTAGAACAGAATTCTGTATTGAGTGAAGAAACTAAAAAAAGTTTTGAAACTTCAAAAACAGTAAAAGGAAGATAATTATGAAACCAATAATAGGTATTATTTCTTCTAGAACAGAAGAAGTTGATAGACCTTTTATGACAAAAACTTCTTTTAATGAAACTTATCCTAAAAGAATTATTCAAGCTGGTGGAATTCCAATTGGTATTATTTTTCCAAATAATGAATTTAATACAGATGTTTTGGATATATGTGATGGCTTTGTTTTACAAGGTGGCTCTACTATTTATTCGTCTAATATAAATACAGTTCATTATGCTTTACAAAAGGAAAAACCTATTTTAGGTATATGTATGGGTTTTCAGACTATGCTTGGTTATGATTTTGTAAGAAGTGAATTTGGTAGTTTAATTCCAACATATAAAGAAATTAGCGATTTTTTTAAACCAGAAGATGAAATTAATTTTATTGAAAAGAAATTTGGTCATGATGAATTAGACCCATTTTATTTGAGTAAAATCGATAAATCTAAACATGAAGTTTTATTAATTAATAATTCTGAATTAGCGCGTATATTTAAAACAACTTATTTGGAAATGCCTTCTATTCATTCTTGGTCTGGTATTGATAAGGTTTTAATGAAAGCAGATGCCATCTTTAAAGTGGTTGGAAGAAGTAGTGATGGAAATATGGAAGCTATAGAAAGTAATGATTCTAATTGGTGGGCAGTTGGAGTTCAGTTTCATCCTGAACTAGAAGATAGTAATTTAAATTTGTTTAAAGAGTTAATTTTAAGGTCAAGAAAATGATTTGTCATTTTCTTTTTAGATGTTTCATATGTTTAAATGGGTGGAATGTATGTTGCTTTCTGATTTACAAAATAAAGATATTATAAATGTGTTTGATGGTAAAAAGATTGGTTCAATAATAGATGTTAGTTTAGATAAAGAAGGTAGAATTGTCGAGATGAGTATTCAAAGAAGAAGGTTTATTTTTTTTAGTGGAGCTACTTCTAAAATAAAATGGTCACAGATTGACAAGATTGGTAAAGATGTTATACTAGTAAATGTGAATACCTAGGAGGTCTTTATGAAAATATTACTTCATACAGGAAAATTTAAAGATGTTGAAAAAAGTGGGGTAGGGAAAGCTATAGTGCATCAAATGAAAGCTTTGGATTTGGTTCATATTCCTTATACTACTAATCCTAATGATAATTTTGATATAGTTCATATAAATACAATATTTCCAGAATCTTTAATGTTAGCTAAAAGGTGTAAACAAATGGGTAAGAAAGTCATTTTTCATGCTCATTCAACTGAAGAAGATTTTAGAAATTCTTTTAAACTTTCTAATGGAGTTTCTAAAGTTTTTCGCCAATGGTTAAAGATTTGTTATGGTTCAGCTGATTTACTTATTACACCTACTGAATATTCTAAAAAAGTTTTGGAAAAATACGATTTAGATAAAGAAATTATTCCTATTTCTAATGGTATTGATTTAGATTTTTTTAAAGCTGATAAAGATAGTAGGGAAAGATTTAGGAAAAAATATAATTTTACCAATAGTGATAAAGTTATTATGGCGGTTGGTCTTTATATTGAAAGAAAGGGAATTTTGGAGTTTTTAGAGCTAGCAAAAAGAATGCCTGAATATAAGTTTATCTGGTTTGGTTATACTAAACCAGCACTGATACCTATTAAGATAAGTGAGGCTATTAAAAATAAAACAGATAACGTTTATTTTCCTGGTTATGTCGATAGTAATGAACTCAAGGATGCTTATGCTGGATGTGATTTATATATTTTTCCAACTAAAGAAGAAACTGAAGGTATTGTATTATTAGAAGCTTTGGCTATGAAAACTAAAACGTTAATTAGTGATATTCCGATTTATGATGATTGGCTTAAGGATGGAGTTAATGTTTATAAAGCTAAAAATGTTGATGATTTTGAAAATAAAATAAAATTAATTTTAGAAAATAAACTTCCTGATTTAACAGAGGAAGGATATAAAATTGCTAAAGAACGCGATATTAAAAAAATAGGTTATAAATTAAAAAAAGTTTATGAATATGTTTTAGAAAAAGATTTAATTAATAAAATGTGACCCTTGCTAATAAGTAGGGTCTTTTGTTATACTTTAAATGGTGGTTTTATGATAAAAAAAATTATTGATAAAAGGAACTATATTATTTTATTTGTAATTATTATTTTAATTATTTGGATTTTGTTTTTTAATAAAAAAGAAATATATATAAAAAGTTTTAATTATTTTGATAAAGTGATTACTTATAAAGTTTATGATAAAGTTAATCATAAACAGATAACTGATGACATAAATAATATATATAAGAAATATGAAAAGATGGATTTCAAGGGAGAATTGTCTGAAGATGAAAAAGCTTTAATTGAATATGGGAAAATTATTTATTATAAGAGTAATGGATATATTGATATAACTGATGGTAAATTAGTTGATAAAATTAAAAATGAAGAAGAATATAAATTTAAAACGGATATTGAAAACGTTAAAATTACAGATAATTATTTAATTAATGATATTTCTTTTAATTTTTCAGAAATTATTTCTAGTTATGCAACTAATGATGTCTTGTATTATTTTAAACAGAATGATATTACTAAATATATTGTTTCAGATGATGGAGATATTACAGCGGGTAAATATTATGATAAAGGTAAGTATAGTGTTAGTATAAATAATCCTAGTGATAATGAAATTTTAGATATCGTATATTTAGAAAACAAATCTATGGCAACAAGAAATACTGTAAGTGAATTTAGAAGTTATATGATTAATCCAAAAACTAGTAAAAAAGAAAGTAAGTATGATAGTGTTGTGGTTATTGCCAATGATAATTTAACAGCTAATATGCTTGCTAATAGTTTATATTTGATGGATGAGGATGAAGGAAAAAAAACGGTGGAAGATTATCATGGTGAAGCTTTATGGGTTATCGATGATAAAATTATAAAAACTGATGGTTTTGATAAATATCTGAAAAATGATTGATAAAATATATTTTATAAGATATAATTAAAGCAGATAGAGAAATCTTTATCTTAGAAAGGAGTAGGGTTTATGTTTTGTCCAGAATGTGGTAAGAAAAATGAGGAGGGAGCTCAATTTTGTGAACATTGTGGAGCTAGGATAGTTGATGATAGTAAGGTAGTATTACCTAAACAACCTAGAAAACCAATGAACAAAAGAAACAAAATTATAATTACTGTTTCTGCACTTTTAATTGTTATTTTAGTTATTGGAGGGATAATTTTATCTGAAAATTATAAACCATCTAAGGTGGCGACAGATTATTTTGAAGCATTAATGGATGATGATGCTAATAGACTTTATAATTATATTGATGTTCCTGAAAATGAATTTACAACAAAGAAGATATTTACTGAAGTAGTTGATAATAAAAAAGAGGATTTAGTTAATTATCAAGTTGTTAGTGAAGAAGTATCTACTGATGGATTATCAGCTCAAGTAAAAATTAGTTATACTTTAGAAGGAAGGCAAACACCTTTAACTAAAACAATTTATTTAGTAAAAGATAAGAAAAACAAAATGCTTATATTTGATAATTGGAAAATTAGTGATGGTAGTTCTTTAGTTGAAACTGATTATCAGATTACAGTATTTAAAGATTCAACTTTAAAATTAGAGGGTGTTTTAGTTGATGAAAAGTATAAAGAAGATAGTGAGAGTAGTAGATATGATACTTATGTAATTCCAGCACTTTTTAAAGGTGATTATAATGCACAAATAACTTTAAAAAATGGACTTACTATGGAAAGTAAAATAGATGTTAGTGGTTATAGTTCAACTATTAATACTTTTGAATTATCTGATAAAAATGAGAAATCTTTAGAGGAAGCAATTACAGATAATATTAACAAAATTTATAAATCAGCAATTGATAAAAAAGCATTTAATGATATAAAAAATGACTTTAATTATAAAGATGCAGATTTATCTGATTTAGAAGATGCATATAATTCATTATCAAAATCAGTTACAAATAATGAACTTATGTCTTATGAGTTAACTGATGTGGAAATTGAAAGATTATCAATAAATGATGATGGAAATTTATATGTAACAGCAAGTTTAGAATATAAATATTCAGTAAAAGAATATTTTTCTGAAGATGTTGTTTCAAATTCTGATGATGATACAGCATATTTGACATTTGATTATAACGATGGTTTTAAACTTGTCGATTTTACAAGTTTAGCAACTTATTTTTCAAGATTTTAAGGAGGAGAGTTAATGGCAAAATTTTGTATTCATTGTGGTAAAAAATTAGAGGATGGAGAGGTTTGTAATTGTCAAGCAAATACACAGGCCCGTTCTGATGGATTAGGAACAGATATTTTAGATGTTGTAAAAGGTATGTTTATTAAACCTGTAGATACAGTAAAAAATTATTCTAATGATAAATCTTTTACTTTAGCATTAATTTTACTTGGAGTATGTAGTGTAGCAATATCTTTATTTGTTCTTTCATTTGTTAAAAATTTATCTGATGTAGTAAGTAGTTCAGTAGGAGGAGTTTCACTTTATACAATAGGTATGACTAGTGTACAAATTCCATATATGAAAATATTCTTTATATGTTTAATAACTGCTATTTTATTTATTTTTGCTTATACTGGAATTTTATATTTAGTAAATTCAATCATTTTTAAAGGCGATAGAAGTTTTAAAAAAGTATTTTCAATGTATGGTGTAACTTCAGTGATTGTGACTATTTCTTTACTTGTTTCTTCAATTTTTATGTTTGTAACTCCTGTTTTAGGAATAGTAATTTTCTTACTTGGCTCTATTTTAAATGTGGTTTACATTTTAAAAGGAATTGAATTTTTAGGTGTTAAAGATTTAAATAAACATGGATATATTTATTTAATTACTACTGTATTTTATATGATTGTTCTATTTATTATTTCATTAATGTTTTCTTAAGATGGACTTATGTCTATCTTTTTTTATTAAAATTTTTTTAAATCCTTTGAAAAATATTAAGGTTTGTGGTAAACTGTATATAGTATATAAGTGACATGGTTAACAAAAAATGTTTTGTTTTTTATTTCTTTAATACTTATAAATTTTAATATTTGGAGTGGATTGTATGAATATTTTATTTGAAATAGCTGATAGAGATTTGATAATTATTGGTATTATATTGGTGGCAATTTTAATTGTAGCTACGATTATGTTTAAAGTTGCTATTAAAGGTAAAAAAATTAAACCAATAGATGAAAATTTAAGATTTGATAATGAAGATAATTTAGATGATGATGTAAAGGCAGAAAATGATATAATTGAAGAAAAACTTACTGATGAGCAACAAAAAGCTAAAGCTGAATTAGAAAAGGTGTATGCTCAAATGAGTTTAGATTTAGAAAAACAAGATGAAAAATCAGATAATATCGATGATTTTGAAAGAAATCAGGAAGAAAATGCTATTATAAGTTATAAGGAATTAATGGCTCAAGCTGAGAATTTGAAAAATCAAGCTAAACAATATGAAAATCATGTTGAAAAACAAGCTGATATGAAAGTAAATGAAGCAATAAATACTTATAAAGAGCATAATGAAAGTTTAGATAAAAAAGAAGCGTATCATGGATTTAAAAATTCAGAGATTATTTCTCCTATTTATGGTATTCAAAAGGATAAAAAAAGCTTACCAAAAAACCAAAGTAATGGTATAATAGGTAAAGCTTATGAAGAAATTAATTCTAAAAGTGAAAGTGAAAATAATATTGATTTTTTAAATTCACTTAAGGAATTTAGAAAAAATTTATAAGCCTATTGGCTTTTTTCTTTTGGAGGGAAGATATGAGTTATAAAATTATTACTTTAGGGTGTAAGGTTAATGAGTATGAAAGTGAAGTAATGGAAAATTTGCTTGAAAATCATGGGTATGTTAAATCTGAAAATCCTGATATTTGTATTGTAAATACTTGTACGGTTACTAATACGGCTGATAGTAAGTCTAGAAAGTTAATTAGAAGTGTTAGAAAGAAATTTCCCAATGCTATTTTGATAATCGCAGGTTGTATGGTACAAAATAAAAAAGATGAGTTAGATGTTGATGCAGATATTATAATTGGTAATAAACATAAAACAGATATTTTGACATATATAAATGAATTTAAAGATAAGAAAATAAATGTTGTTGAAAATATGGATGATGCTGAATTTGAGGATATGTTTTTAAATAATTTTGATTTGACAAGGGCTTATATTAAAATAGAAGATGGTTGTGATAATTATTGCTCTTATTGTATTATTCCATATGTTAGAGGTCATGTTAGAAGTAAAAAGCATGAAAAAGTTATAGAAGAAGCTAAAAGTTTAATTAAAAATGGTCATAAAGAAATTGTTTTGACAGGTATTCACACTGGACATTATCATGATGGCAATTATAGTTTTGCGAATTTATTAAATGATTTGGTTAAATTAGAAGGACTTAAAAGACTTAGAATTTCTTCAATTGAAATAACAGAATTGAACGATAAGGTTTTAGAGGTTATTAAAAGTAATGATATTTTAGTAAATCACATGCATGTTCCACTTCAGTCTGGTTCTGATAGAATTTTAAAATTAATGAATCGAAAATATGACAAAAAATATTTTATAAATAAAATTGATAAAATAAAAAAAATCAAAGAAGATATGAGTATTACTACTGATGTTATTGTTGGGTTTCCTTCCGAAACTGATATGGATTTTGAAGAATGTATAAATACGATTGAACGAATTGGTTTTACTAAGTTACATGTTTTTCCTTATTCTGATAGAAAAGGAACGGCCGCAAGTAAAATGGATAATAAAGTACCTGGTAATGTAAAAAAGGAAAGAGTAAAAAAACTTTTAGAAGTATCAAAAAATTTGGAATTAAATTATATGAATAAACATATTGGTTATGACGCTTTGTTTATACCTGAAACTTATGAAAATGGTTATTTAATCGGGCATACATCTAATTATTTATTAATTAAGGCAAAGGGAAAGAAAAATCTTTTAGGTAAGGAAGTTTTAGTAAAAATTAGTAAAGTTGAATATCCTTATTTAATAGGTAAAGTAAAAGATTTTGAAATTAATATATAATTTTGGTATAATATTTTTAGAGGGTGATAAAATGAATGAATATCCAAATAGTATTAGAAATAATATGGTAAATACAAATCCATATGAAAAAAGTTATAATATTGAAATAACTAGTTTACCTGAAGTAGATAAAAGATACGCTCTTCAAAGAGAGTCATCTCATAAAATTAGAAATGTAATTATTACGGCAGCACTTGTTGCATCAGCTTTAGGTTTTGTTGCTGGATTAAGTTATATGCAAAGTCAAAACATGGACAAAGCTACAACAGTGGTATCTACAGAAGTTTTACCTATGGGGATTGTATTAAATATTACTGAAAATCCTGATTTTTCATATTTTACAAATCAAAATGGAGATACATTTTCTAAATATGAAGGTATTGAAGCAAGCAAACTTGCAGAGAATTATAGTACACAAAACGTAGGAAAACAAATGTAAGTATATTTAGACCTAATAAAGGTCTTTTAATTTTAAAAGGTGGTATTATGGACAGTTATATTAAAGGAAATTTTCGCCGAAGTATTTTTAAATCCGATAAAGGTTATGTTATCGGACTTTTTAAAGTAAGAGAAACGAATGATGAGTCTTTATTTGATTATATTAATCAAACGATTACATTTACAGGTTATTTTCATGAATTAAATGAAGATGATACTTATATTTTATATGGTGAAGCTGTTAATCATCCTAGATATGGATTTCAATTTCAATCTAATAGGTATGAAAGAGTTAAACCTACTGGGAAAGAAGCTATTGTTGAATTTTTGTCTAGTGATTTATTTCCTGGAATAGGTGAAAAAATGGCCAAAAGTATTGCTGAAACATTAGGAGATAATGCGCTTGATAAAATTTTAGAAGATGATAGTTCTTTATATTTGGTTCCAAAATTATCAGAAATTAAAATTAAAAAAATTGTAAATACGTTAAAAAAATATGAAGAAAGTTATCAAGTTATTTCTAGGTTAATGGATTTAGGATTTTCTATGAGAGAATCTCTTTCTATTTATAATGAATATAAATCTAATACTATGAAAATAATTGATAATAATATTTATCAAATTTCTTATAATTTGGTAGACATTCCATTTTTAAAAATAGATAAAGCTGCTAAAGTATTGAAAATTGAACCTTTAGATGAAAGAAGAATTAAAGCATTTATTTTATATGTTTTTAAAAAATTAATATATCAAAATGGGGATAGTTTTTTAAGTAAGGAATTAATTATTAATAAGATTAATGAATTTTTAGAAATAGATTATGATGGTTATGATGAACTTTTAAATGAGTTGGAAACCATGGGTTATATTGTTATAGATGGCAATGATTATTATTTGGAGGAAATATGGCAAGCTGAGGCAAATATTACAGAAAGACTTTATGATATGGCTTCTAAACCACCTAAAAAGCAAAAAAAATTAAATGATTTAATTATGGAACTTGAGAAAATAAATGATATTAATTATAATGATGAACAAAAAAAAGCTATCGTTAAAGCTTTAGAGGATAATATTGTTATTATTACTGGTGGACCTGGAACGGGAAAAACAACAATTATTAAGGCAATTACTGAATTATATCAACATATAAATAAACTTGATTATGATGAATTTGTAGAACGAATTGCTTTATTAGCGCCAACAGGAAGAGCGAGTAAAAGAATGAGTGAATCTACATCTTTGCCTGCATCGACTATTCATAGATTTTTAAAGTGGAATAAAGATAATGGCGAATTTATGGTTAATGAAACTAATAAGTCAAAGGTAGATTTAGTTATTATAGATGAAGTGAGTATGATAGATATTAATTTATTTGATAGTTTATTAAAAGGATTAAGAAGAAATGTTAAAATGATTTTAGTTGGAGATTATAATCAACTTCCAAGTGTTGGTCCTGGAAATTTACTTAAAGATTTAATATTGAGTGATGTAATAGATGTTGTGAAATTAAATCATTTATATAGACAAGATGAAAATTCTTATATTACTTCTTTAGCTTATGAAATTAAAGATGGAAATCTTAGTGAAAAATTTTTAAATACATATAGTGATTATACTTTTTTAAAGTGTTCAGCAAATCATATTAAAAATAATCTGATAAGATTGTGTAAAAAAGTTATTGATAAAGGTTATGATTATAAGAAATTACAAATTTTAGCACCAATGTATAAAGGAGAAAATGGAATTGATGCTTTAAATGTTGAACTTCAAAAAGTATTTAATCCTGCATCTAATGAAAAAAGAGAGGTAAAGCATGGCAATGTTATTTTTAGGGAAAATGATAAAATATTACAATTAGTCAATATGCCAGAAGAAAATGTGTTTAATGGCGATATTGGTGTTATAAAATATATTAAATTAGGTAAAAGTAAAAAAGAAGAAATTTATGTGGATTTTGATGGAAATTTAGTTAAATATACACCTAAAGATTTTAGTAAAATAAAACATGGATTTATAATTAGTATTCATAAAAGTCAAGGTAGTGAATTTGAAATGGTTATTATGCCAGTAGCGCATTCTTATAGAAGAATGCTTTATAAAAAATTAATTTATACTGGTGTGACAAGAGCTAAAAAGAAATTAATTTTGATAGGCGAGCCTGATGCATTTGCGTCTAGTGTATATAATAATCATGAATATGTAAGAAATTCAAAACTTTTAGAAAAAATTAAGTATAAATTTGAAAAAAAGATTTAAAATAAAAATGTATGTTATAAAACATACAACATCATGTTATTGACAAGTAGGTGATATTATGAATATGATGAAAAATGTTGCTTTAATGGCTATGGGTGGTGCGGTTACATTAGCTTATCAAAAGTATAATAAACCAGTAATGAGAGCAATGAAAAATGCTTTTGGAAATGCTACACATAAAGCTGAAGAGTTAACAGATAAGTTAGATAATATGATGTAAAAATAACTCCAATTTTGGAGTTATTTTAGTCTTTTTTGATAATCTCTTAATTCTCTAGCAGTTACTGAACTTTCTTCATATAATTGATTAAATTCTTTTAATTCATTTTCATAATTTTCTAGAAAATGTTTAAGTAGTAATTTATCAGCTGGTACAAGTAATGTTGAATTACTTTTTTTATTCCATTGTATTGCATTTTCAGTTTTAGCTAAAGGTTTATTTATAAATGTATCTAAACTACCAGATTTTAGAAAATGATGATTTGGATTTATATTTCTAAATAAAGTGTAGTGAGGTTTATATTTAGTGTGTTCTGTAAATTCAAATGTCTCTATGTTAGGAGTAATAACTTGTCTTTGATTAGTAAGAAATGTCCATGTTGGTGTTAATCTGATTTTAACCATTTCACTGGTAGCTCTAAATTGTTCTTCAAAGTTAGTTGTTTTAATAGGAATTGCTTTAAGATTACCTATTTCAAATGGTACCCATTTATATGAACCGTTGATTCTTTTTAATCTTTTAAATTCATTTATATTTATTAAAGCTATCATTCCTTTGTGACTTGAAATTAATCTAATAGTATTATAAAATTCACTATTATTCATTTAATTTGCCTCCCTTTAAATTGATAAAATGTATTATACACGCTATTTTTATGAGTGTCAAATACATAATTCATTGTTAATTTGTAAATATTAATATTGGTGATTATATGAAAAAAGTTTTAATTACAGGGGCACGTAGTGGAATAATTTATCCAGTTATTCAAAGGTTAAAGGATGATTATTATTTATATGTGACTGTGCATACAGAAAGCGAGTTAGAAAGAATTAAAAAACTTTATAAAGATGAAAAAAATATAGAATGTTTAAAGTTAGATATAACAAAGGATGTGAATAAATTAAAGACAATTGATGTCGATATTTTAGTTTGTAATGCGGCCATAGCAGAAAGTGGGTCTTTGTTTGAAATTCCAATTGAAAAAGTAGAGGATAATTTTAATGTTAATGTTTTTTCAAATTTGAAATTAATTCAAACTGTATTTAAAGAAATGGAAAAGAAAGGACAAGGTAGAATTGTTATTATTTCTTCATTGACTAGTAAAATGGCTATACCTTTTTTAGGTAGTTATTGTGCGAGTAAAGCGGCTTTATCAATGATGAGTTTAATTATGCATTATGAAAGTATGTTATTAGCATCTAAAATTGATGTCGTATTAGTTGAGCCTGGTTTATATAGAACTGGTTTTAATAAATTAGCTTTTGATAAGAAGTATGATTTTATGGAAAATGATTCATTTTTTGCTTCGCAGATAGAGCTTATTAGAAAAAGTGAAAATGTATATTTGTGGCTTTTTGAAAGAAGAAAATTAAATTCTATTGTAAATAAAATATATACTGCTATTACTATTTCTAAACCTAAATTTCGTTATAGCGCTCCAATATCACATGATTTATTTGCAAAAATAATTAATTTATTTCATTAAAATACTGAAATGCTGTATAATATCTGTAAGAGGTGATTTTGTGACAGATATTGAAATTGCAAGGAATTGTAAGATGTTAGAAATTGATAAGATTTCTAAAAAACTAAATATTGATGAAAAGTATTTAGAGTGTTTTGGTAAGTATAAGGCAAAGATTAATCTAGATATCTTAAAGAATTTGAATAAAGATAATGGTAAATTAATACTTGTTACTTCTATAAATCCTACTCCTTTTGGGGAAGGTAAAACTACTATGAGTATTGGTATACATGATGCTATGCGAAAGCTTGGTTATAATAGTTTAGCTGTTTTAAGAGAGCCTTCTTTAGGACCCGTTTTTGGTATTAAAGGTGGTGCAGCGGGTGGAGGATATTCACAGGTTGTACCGATGGAAGATATTAATTTACATTTTACTGGGGATATGCATGCAATTGGTGCGGCTAATAATTTATTATGTGCGGCTATTGATAATCATTTGTTTCAAGGTAATTATTTAAAAATAGATAAAAATAAAATATTATTTAATAGATGTGTTGATATGAATGATAGGGCTTTAAGAAATGTTAAGGTAGGTTTAGATTTAGGTAAAGATGTAGCTCATGAGAATCATTATTCTATTACTGTCGCAACAGAAATTATGGCAATTTTATGTTTGGCTAAAGATTTAAAAGATTTAAAAAATAAAATAAGTAATATTTTATTTGCTTATGACACTAATGGAAATCCTTTATTTGTTAAAGATTTACATGTTGAGGATGCTATGACAATATTACTTAAAGATGCAATTAAACCTAATTTAGTTCAAACCTTAGAAAATAATCCAGTTATTATTCATGGTGGCCCTTTTGCTAATATTGCTCATGGATGTAATAGTTTAATTGCTACAAAATTAGGTTTAAAACTTGCAGATTATGTAATTACAGAAGCTGGTTTTGGAGCTGATTTAGGAGCTGAAAAGTTTTTTGATATTAAATGCCAAAAAGGAAATTTGAAGCCTAGTGTTATTGTAATAAATGTAACTATAAGAAGTTTAAAATACAATGGTGGAATGTCTAAAAATGATATTAATATTAAAAATATGGATTATTTAAAAGAAGGTATTTGTAATTTAAAAGTACATATTTTAAATATGAAAAAGTATTTGGATAATATTGTTGTTTGTTTAAATAGATTTAATTTTGATGATGATGAGGAAATTGAATTTGTTAAAGAATTTTGTGAGAATTTAAATTGTAAATTTGCGGTTTCAACATCTTATATGGATGGTGGTAAGGGCGCTATTGATTTAGCGAAGAAAATAATTGAACTTTCTAAAAATGAAAAAGATTTTAATTTATTATATGATGAAAATGAAAGTATTAAAAATAAAATAGAAAAGGTTTGTAAAGAAATATATCATGCTGGTAAAGTTAATTATTTGGAAGATGCCTTAATAAGTATAAAAGAAATAGAAAAATTAAATTTAGATAAACTTCCTATTTGCGTTGCTAAAACTCAATATTCTATTAGTGATGATTCTAAGAAATTAGGTTATCCTAAAAATTATGAAATAACGGTTAGAGATTTAAAAGTAAATAGTGGAGCAGGTTTTATAGTAGTATATATGGGAAAAATTATGACTATGCCTGGTCTTTCTAAAATTCCAGCTTATGAAAATATGCATATTGATGATAACGGTATAATAAGTGGATTGTTTTAAATTAGATATTACAATTTGGTTAAATACATATTAGTAGTGAGAGGAAATTTGAACTCTCACTATTATTGGTATTAAAAAGTTTTTCATTATTTGTAAGATTTTATAAAAAATAACTAAAATTTAACTATAAATTTTTTATGAATCAGATATTTATGGTTTGTTAATGGTTGTGTCATTTATATGTTTTTGTAGAAAAGTCTTAAATATCAAGGAAAAATAAAAACTAGATATTGCTATCTAGTGTAAATGGTAAAATAAAATGTAGGAAATCGGTAAAAATAAATGTTGGTTTTCCTACATTTTTTATTAATGTTACAA
>CALVIB010000022.1 GCA_944329375.1 uncultured Bacilli bacterium
GATGAACTCACTTCGTTCGCCCTTGATTTTTTAAACCCGGTTTTTTTATGATGTCTACCAAACAGGGTTCACATCATAGCTTTTGGTTTTTATTTTCATAAAAAAGTTTATTTATTAAATGATATATATGAACCTTATAGTGATGAACTATTAGGATGGAATGTTATTCCTTTAAAAGGTGATTTACAAATGATAAAAAAATAATGCTTATTTAGCATTAATTTTTTTTCTTTTTTTATAAAATACAGCAACTGCAACTATAAATATAATAATTAGAAGAACTAAAATTATATGAGAATATTGATCCATAATATCTACTATACTTGTCCAGTTTTCACCAACTATACTACCAGCAATTGTTAAAGCGGCATTCCAAATTAATGATCCAGCTGTAGTATAGATTAAGAATTTTTTCATTGGCATTTCACTCATACCCGCAGGAATTGATATTAAACTTCTAATAATTGGGACAAATCTACAGAAGAAAACGGTTTTATTTCCTTTTGTATCAAACCAATTATCTGCTTTATCAATATCTTCTGGTTTTAATCTTAATATTTTACCTGGTTTACTAGTAATTATTTTTTTTAATCTTTCTTTGTTTAAAATTTTACCAATATAATATAGGATTATGGCTCCTAAAATAGAACCTAAAGTAGATGCAATAATTACTCCTACTATATTCATATCTGAAAATGTGGTCATAAATCCACCAAATAGTAATATTACTTCAGATGGAATTGGTGGAAATACATTTTCAATGGCTATTAAAAGAAATACTCCTAAATAACCAAAATTGTTCATAATTTCAATAATCATTTCTTGCATAGTATACACCTCGTGTATTAAGTATATCATGAAAAAAGATTACTAGCAATAAAGTTACAAAAATGTAATGTTATGTAATGGATAAAAATGGTATAATGGTATGGCTTAATGTATAATTGGATGTAGAGGTGAGGGGTATGTTTAAAGAGATTATAATGGCTATATTAGCTTTTGTGATTTTATTTTTGTTTTTTGTTATTGTTGCTTTTATTAAATGGATTAGGAGTAAAAAATGAGTTATTTAGAAGCAATTAAAATAGCTCTTTTTACTTTTCCCTTTTTAGCTTTTTTATTTACTAGTCCTTTTATATTGTGGCAATATCATAAGTATGGTTCAGTTAATAAATTAAGAGTTTTAATAATATATTCTTTTATTTTATATATGATATGTGTATATTTTTTAGCTATTTTTCCTTTACCATCTATAGATGAAATTGATATGAGTGGTCCTATTTGCCAGCTAATTCCGTTTGGTTTTGTTTTGGGAATTGTTAAGGAAATACCAAATATGAAAGATATTTTTGATGTGTTTTTAAATTCTAGTGTGTATACTGTTTTGTTTAACATTTTAATGTTTATTCCATTTGGAATTTATTTAAGGTATTATTTTAAAGTGAGTTTAAAAAGAATAGCTATATTTAGTTTTATATTTAGTTTATTTTTAGAGATAACTCAGCTTACAGGTTTATATTTTGTTTATCCTCATCCTTATAGGCTTTTTGATGTGGATGATTTAATGATTAATACTTTAGGTGGTGTTTTAGGTTATTTTATAGCTGGGCTTTTTATAAAATTTTTACCATCTAGAGAAACAATAGATTTAGAAAGTTTAGAAGAGGGTAAAAAAGTTAGTGGACTTAAAAGAATTACAAGATTTTGTTTAGATGTATTTATTTATTTGATATTTATTGTTATTTTGAGTGCTATAATTGATATCAGACATGTGGGCGCTATATCATTTATTATTTATTATGTAGTGATTCCTTATATTTTTAAAGGACAAACTTTGGGAGGAAGATTTTTAAATATGCGACTTGTTTTTCCTAATAAAAGATTGTTTAGATTGTTTTTTAGATTGGTGTTAATTGTTTTATATTTTTTAGTAATACCATTTGGTGTTGGATTTATATATATGTTTTGTGTTCGAAATTTTGAATTATCTAATATTTTAATATTTGTTTTGGGTGCAATATATGTATTATGTTTAGGTATATTTTATTTGGTTAACATTACTAATATATTTAAAAAGAAACTTTTATTTTATGACAAGGTTTCAAAAGGAGAATATGTAAGTACAATTGGTGAAGAAAATTTGCAAAAGTGTGATGAAAATGAGTAAAATGATTGCAAATGTGTGATAAAAACAAGAAAAATGGTTGCAAAAGTGTGATTTTGGTATATAATATAAATAAGAGGTGGTTTATATGTATAGAGAAATCATAGATAAACTATTACTTTGGAAAAATTCGAAAGATAGAAAACCTTTGATTTTAAAAGGTGCTAGACAAGTTGGTAAAACATATATATTAAAAGAATTTGGTAAGGAAAATTATCAAGATGTTGCATATTTTAATTTTGATAATGATGAAAATTTAAAAAGTTTATTTGAGTATACAAAAGATCCCAATAGAATATTAGAACAATTAATTTTAGCGAGTGGTAAAAATATTGTTCCTGGTAATACACTTGTTTTTTTTGATGAAATTCAAGAGTGTCCTAATGCTTTAAATAGTTTAAAATACTTTTGTGAAGATGCTAGCGAGTATCATATTGTTTGTGCTGGAAGTTTACTTGGAATTAGACTGTCACATACTTCTTTTCCTGTTGGTAAAGTTGATTTTTTAAATTTATATCCGATGAATTTTAAGGAGTTTTTAATTGCTGATGGTCAGAAAAATTTAATTGAATATTTAGATAAGATAAATAATTTTGAAGAGATACCATCATTATTTTTTTCAAAATTGGAAGAAAAGTTAAAGGCTTACTTTATAGTTGGTGGAATGCCTGAAGTAGTAAATGCTTGGGTTAATGATAGAAATATTGAAAGAGTTAATTATTTACAAGATAATATTTTAAATGCTTATGAAAGTGATTTTTCTAAACACACAAGCTCGAATGAAGCAAATAAAATATCTATGATTTGGAATTCTATACCTTCACAATTATCTAAAGAAAATAAAAAGTTTGTTTATCAGGTTATTAAAGAAGGGGCAAGAGCTAGAGAATATGAAGGGGCTTTAAATTGGCTGAATGATGCTAATTTGATATATAAAATATATAATTTAAAAAAACCGGCCTTTCCTTTAAAAGCTTATACTGATTTAAGTGCTTTTAAAATATATATGAATGATGTGGGGCTACTTAGGAGAATGGCTAGATTGGATAGTAAAATAATTTTGGATGGTGACAAGTTATTTAGTGAATTTAAGGGATCTTTTACTGAAAATTATATTTTAAATAATTTGATAGCTTTGTTTGATGGGACTTTAGGATATTATACATTTGATAGGTATGAAATTGATTTTATATTGCAAATGCAAAATTTAATTATTCCGCTTGAAGTTAAAAGTGGTGAAAGTGGGATTAGTCCTAGTTTAAAACAATATAATGAAAAATATAAGCCAATATTGAGAGTACGCCTTTCTGAAAAAAATTTATGTTTAGATGGTAATTTATTGAATGTTCCATTATTTATGATAAATTATTTACCTAAATTGATTGATTTGGCTCTTTCTATTTTAAATGAAAAAAAGTAAACATGTTAAATATTGTTTACTTTTTAATTAGGTCTATAATTTTTTATAATGGATTCAGCAATTTTAATACCATCAATGGCAGAGGTTGTAATTCCTCCAGCATATCCTGCACCTTCTCCACATGGGTAAATGCCTTTGATGTTTGATGTAAAATTTTCATCTCTTTCCATTTTTATGGGTGATGATGTTCTTGATTCTACAGCTGATAAAATAGCATCATCACTGGCAAATCCTTTGATTTTTTTGTCAAAGTTTTGAATACCTTCAATTAAGGCTTCTGAAATATATTCTGGAAAAATATTTCTTAAGTTAGTTAGTTTGTATTCTCCTTTAAAAATTGGATTAATATTTTTGAGTTCGTTACTTGATTTGTTTTCTACAAAGTCTTTAAATAATTGAGTTGGTATTTTTCCTTCACCTATTTGATATGCTTTTTTTTCTAATTTTCTTTGAAATTTTATTCCATCAAGTGGTTTTGATCCAAAATCATTTGGAGATATGGTTACAATAATTGCGCTATTAGCATTTTCAGTGTCACGGTTATGATTGCTCATACCGTTAATAGCAAGCATTTCTTTTTCTGATGAAGCATTTACGACATAACCCCCTGGACACATACAAAATGAGTAAACACCTCTTTTTTTAGAAGTTTGATATGTTAATTTATAGGATGCGGGTGGTAAACTTAAGTGATTTCCACCATATTGGTTAAAGTCAATTAAAAATTGAGGATGCTGGATACGAATACCTACAGCAAATGGCTTTGGTGATATATTTAAGCCTTTTTTTAATAGCATTTCAAAGGTATCTCTACTGCTATGACCTAAGGCTAAAATTAGGTTTTCACAAGGAATTATTTCTTTATTATTTATTTCAATGTTTGTTAATTTGTTATCTTTAATTATTATATTTGTAAGACATGTATTATATTTTATTTGTCCTCCCATATTAATTATTTCATTAATTATATTTTTGATAACTTTTCTAAGTATATCTGTTCCAATATGTGGTTTATTTAAATATAAAATATCTTTTGGCGCTCCATGTTTAACAAATATTTTTAAGACTTCTTTATTTCTAAAAAATTTATCTTTAGTTAAAGTATTTAGTTTACCATCTGAAAATGTTCCGGCACCGCCAGCTCCAAATTGGACATTTGAGTTTGGGTTTATCTTTCCTGTTTTCCAAAATTTTTCCACAGTATTTACTCTTGAATCAATATCTTCTCCTCTTTCAATGATTAAAGGTTTATAACCAGCTTTAGCTAATATATATCCAGCAAATAATCCGGCGGGACCACTACCAACAATTATAATCTGATGATTTAATTTTTTATTTCCGGGTTTTGGTAATTTGTATGTTTCATCTGGAGTTTTGATAATATCGTTTAAGTGTTTTTTAAGAATAATATTTTCGTTTTTTATTTCTGCATCTATTTCATAAACATACATTATTTCTTTTCTTGCATCAATTGATTTTTTATTTATTTTATAAGTTAAAATATCATTTTCTTTTATTTTTAATTTTTGAGATATTTTTTGTTTTAAATTATTTTCATTTTCATCAATATTTAATTTTATTTGTCTTATTCTAATCATTATTTCACATTCTTTCCGGCTATTATTCCGCTTATCCAAGCCCATCCTAGATTGTAGCCACCACAGTCTCCATCAATGTCGATAATTTCACCAGTAAAGTATAGGTTTTTAACTTTTAATGATTCTAATGTGTTTTCATTTATTTCATTTAAAGGAATACCTCCACAGCAAACTTGGGCATGGTCAAATGTATGAGTTGATGTTATTTTTAATTCAAAGCTTGTTAAGTTATTTATTAATGTATCAAATTCTTTAGAAGATAGGTTATCTAATAATAAATTTCTTTGAATGTTTGATTTTTTTAATATAATATCAACTAATTTATAGTGAATAATTCCTTCTAATAATTCACCGATTTTTTTATGAGTGTTTTTGTTTAGTTTTTTTAATTCATCTTTTGGATTTTCAAAAGGCATGAAATTAATTTTAATAGTTACATTTTTATGTTCATTTAAAGCTTTAGATGCTTCGCCACTTATGTTAAAGATGCATATACCACTTATCCCATAATCAGTTAGTTGTATTTCTCCTGTTTCACTTTTGATAAAAGTGTTATTAATAAATAAACTTACTTTAACATCAGTTCTAATTCCACTCCAATTTTTGAAAAATTTTTCATTCCCTTTTAATTGTACTAAGGAAGGCAAAGGAGTTATTATACTGTGGTTAAATGCTTTGGCTAGTGTATAACCTAAACCATCTGAACCTGTTTTTGGAGCAGCTTTGGAGCCTGCACTTATTATAATATTTTTAGCTTTAATGTTTTCTTTATTTGGATTAATTATAAAACAATCTTTTTTTATTATTTTTTCCACAGTAATATCATTAATAATTTCAATTCCAAGTTTATTACATTCTAAAAGTAAAGCATTTTGAACTGTAAAAGCTTGATTAGAAAAAGGATAATAATATCCATTTTTGGTTTTGGATATAATACCTAATGAGTCAAAGAATTTTAAGATACTCTGTTTTCTTTCTTCAGTTATAAAATTTTTAATTAAGGATGGAGTAGATGAGTGGAAATGTGAAATATCATTATCTTCATTCCAAAAGTTACATCTACCATTTCCAGTAATTAGTATTTTTTTGCCACATTTATTATTTCTTTCAAGGATGGTTACTTTCTTTCCATTTCTAGCTGCAGTAATGGCAGCTGTAAGACCGGATGCGCCTCCACCTATAATAACAACTTCTTTCATTTAAATCACCATGAATATTATAACATAAGTATGTTATATTATATAAAAAGAGTAAAATTATTAAAAAAGTTTTAATGATTTTTATAAGATTTGGATATAACCGGAATTTTTTTGCTATATTCCGGAAAAAATTCGGTTATAAGCGGAATTTTTTGACCATATTCCGGAAAAAGTTCGGATTTAAACGAATTTTTTCAAAAAAATAAATAATTACATAAATTTACAAAAAAAGAGCAATTATTATGATACAATATGAAATAATAATTGGAGGTGTTTTTATGAAACTAGAAGACTATGAAAGAGTTGAAAGTAGTAACATAGATTTTAAAGAAGGCGTAGAATATAAAAAACCTAAGAGTTGGCTTAAATCTGTTTCTGCGTTTGCTAATTCTAATGGAGGTATCTTACTATTTGGTATTAGAGATGTCGATAAGGAGCCAATTGGATTAAAAAATATCACAGAAGATTCTGAAATGGTAACAGAGTTAATTAATAATAAGATAACACCCCTTCCTAGATATGAATTAAATACATTTAAAGAAGACAATAAAGATTTTATGGAGGTTAAAGTTGGTGATGGCCCTAAAACTCCATATTATTATTCTAGTGATGGACGAAAAGAAGCTTTTATTCGCTCTGGAAATCAATCTATTCCTGCACCAAAACATATTTTGGATGGGTTAATATTGAAGGGACAAAATACAACTTTTGATGAATTACCTAGTAAATATGATATTTCAGATGTTAGTTTTACATTATTAAATGTTTCTTTAAAAAATGAAACCGGAAAAGAATTAAACGAAAATAAGGATTTTATTTCTTTAGAATTAATGACACAAGATAAAATGATTACCAATGCTGGGTTATTATTGTCAGACCAAGGTTTATTGGTACAATCTAGAATTTTTTGTACTAGATGGAAAGGTATGGTTAAAGGAACTATTGATGGCGATGCCATTGATGATAAAGAATATACTGGAAGTATTATTTCTCTTTTGGAAAACGCTGAAACTTTTATTAAAAACAACTCTAAAACAAGCTGGGAAATTAGAGGAATGAAAAGAGTTGAGGTAGAAGAATATCCAGTTCGAGCTATTCGTGAAGCTCTTGTTAACGCTATTATACATAGAGATTATCAAATTGTAGGTTCTGAAATCCACGTAGACATGTATGATGATAGATTGGAAATTACCTCTCCTGGCGGGATGTTGGATGGAAGTTTTATTCAAAATTTAGATATTACTAAAGTTGCATCAATGAGGAGAAACCGTATTATTTCTGATATATTTAATAGATTACATTTTATGGAACGAAGAGGAAGTGGTTTAACTAGAATTTTAGAATCTTATAATGGTTATGATATAAAACCCTCTTTTTTATCTGATGCTTCGTTCTTTAAGGTGACTTTTCCTAATAAAGGCTATATTCAAGGAAAACATTTAGAATCAGTTGGTTCTTCATATGTTAATGGAAATGTAGTAACTGATAATGATTATTTTGTTATTAAAATGTATAGAAATCTTCCACATAATGTTACTAGAAATACTTATGATAAAATCCAAAAGTTATTTGATAAATATACTTATGAATATGAATTTGATCGAGAAGATGTAGAAGAATTATTAAATTTGAAAAAAACTAGAGCTTTTGAAATTTTAACAATGTTACTTAACTCTGATTTAATAGAGCATTCATATTCTACTAAATATAAATTTAAAAAATAAAAATTTTATTTTTTAAATTTATATTGTGTATAAAGATATAAAATGTTTAAATCTATTCTAAAAAAATAAATTTGAAAAAACTTAATTTTGTGTTATGATGTATGTAGATGAGAGAAATCTCATATAATAAAAAAGAGGAACATTTAGTTTTGCAAGTGAATGTCTCCTCCAAAATAAGTTTGGTTTGACACTCATTCTAGTTGATGAGTGTCTATTTTTTTAGAGCTAAAACCAATAAGGTAGATAGCAGTAAAATGATAGAAATGAGGTTTAAAAACTTTAAAATAAAAGTTTTTGTTTTCATTAATATCTCTTTTCTTTTACAAGAATTGAGGGCGAAACTCACATTGAATGTTTTTAATAAAATTATATAATATTTCTTGTGTATGTGTATAAGCTTGTTAAAAAAATTGTAATTTGATGTGAGTGGATTAGTGTGTTATAATTTAGCTAGTGAAATGGGTGATTTTATGAATTTCCTTAAAAGCTTTGTAGCTGGGTTATTTACATTGGTTTTTGGTGTTTTAGTTGTTGTTACTATATGTGTATTTAATGTTAGTGGGTTTGCTAGTAAAGAAAATATAGTTAATCAAATGGAAAATACAGATATTTTAACAGAAGTTAAAAAAATCAGAAATAGTGGTAGTGGTGAAGGAGGAAATGGACTTTCACAAGTTATTGATGAGATGTATTCTTTAGCTTCACAATTTTCTGTTTCTGAAGAAGTTGTAGATAGTATTATAGATTCTAAAATTACTAAAGAAATTATTGGAGATGCTGTTGGTAATTTAACGGATTATGTCGTTAATGGTAAAGAAACTAAAGCTTTGACTGCAGATGATGCTTATAATTTAATCAATGAAAATTTAGATGATATTTTAAAGGAAAGTAATATTTCATTAGATGATGGACAAAAAGAAAAGTTTTTAAGAGAAATAAAAAAACAACTTCCTGATATGGTTCAAGCAATTCCAACAAGTGAAAGTTTAGCTAATAGTAGTTATATTAATCAAATTAATTTATTACAAGAAGTGTTTGGTACTAGAGTTAAGGTTATATTATGTATTGGTATAGCTATTAGTGGATTAATTGTAATTGTTTTAAAAAGAAAAGAATTTGAATGGTGTGCTAATATGGGGGTGGCATTATTACTTGCTGGACTTGTTACTTTAGGATTATCATTAGTAATACCTAGCTTTGTAGTTGATATGATTGGTACAACTGATATGTCATTACTTGCTTCATCAATTTCTGATTCTTTAGCTAAACCAATTTTATATAGTGGCATAGGTACTTTAGTTTTAGCACTATTACTATTTATCTTTTATAAAGTTATGGAAAGAAAAGCGGATACAAAAATTAAGAGTTAGACATTTTGTTTGTTTAACTCTTTTTTCTTTGTTCTATTTAGAATATAATCAGTACTAACGTTGTAGAAATTAGCTAGTTTTATTAATAAATCAATGGGTATATCTCTTTTACCGCTTTCATATAAACCATATTGTTGTCTAGTTATATTTAACATGCTGGCAACTTCTTTTTGATATAAGTCGTTATCTATACGCAAATCTTTTAGCTTCTTTAAGTACATTTTTAGCACCCCTAATAAAATTCTAACAAGAATTTATTTGAATTCCTTGATAGGCATTCATTTGAATGCTAATATTTAATTATAGAATAGAATAATAACAAAAAGTTGTCAATATGTGAATAAAAGACAAAATTATTATTCATAATAAGAAGTAGTAAGGAGAATGGTAAAAATGAGAAGAAGATTTAATAGGACTCAAAGAAACTATATTATTGCTGGTTTATGTATGATACTAGTTATAATGGGAGTAGGCTATGCAGCATTTCAAAGCCAATTAAAAATAAGTGGTACATCAAGTATTAGTGGCAGTTTTAATATTCAAATAACAAATATTGAAACAATTTTACCATCAGAGTTAGGAGGTAGTGGGATACCAGATGGTTATAATATAAGTGAATCAACATATACACCAACTAGTGCGACATTTAGTGCAGGATTTGAACTTCCTGGAAGTATGATAGGTTATATAGTAGAAGTATCTAATTTAGGAAGTATAGATGGACAAGTAGGAATTGGTAATTTAAGTTGTGGAGATAATAGTGCAATTATGTGTCAAGCAATGGCAACAGATGAAGAAGGAACAAATGGTTTTAATTTTGACTATGGAAATCAAGATTATTCTGATATAAATTTCCCATTAAAGGTTGGAGAAAAACATTACATAATGGTAATGGTTGGATATGATGATGTAACAGAGCAGCCAACAGATTTAGATGCAAATATAAAACTAGATTTGACATATGAACAATATAAAGATCCTAATGCCCCAATACCATCAGGAGAAACTACTTTAATTGGAGGACAAGAAGTAGATATAGTATCAGGTGGATATGGACTTTATGCCGATGAATACGAGTCAGGAAGATATATCTACCGCGGACAAGATCCAGATAATTATATAATGTTTAATGATGAACTTTGGAGAATAATAGCTAAAGAGGCCGATGGAACATATAAAATAATTAGAAACGATGTTTTAGCAAACCGAGCCTTTGATCCATCAAATCACCGAAGTACAGCCAATAATAGTTATTGTGATAATCCAGTATATGGCTGTGGAGTATATGCAGCAGTAGAAGGAACATTCTCTTCACCTAGTGGTTTACAAAGTGGAACAGTAACCGAAGATTCTTCTATAAAAATATATTTAAATGAAGATTATTATACAAATAATATAAATGAAGTTGCAAAAGGACAAATGACATCTCATTCATTTAATATAGGAGCAGTAGAAAGATTAGATGAAAGTGGAGCCGAAGCAGATAGTATAGAAAAAAATATAGCAGGAGAGAAAATGTATACATGGACAGGGAATGTAGGACTTGCCAACGTATCAGATATCTTAAGAGCAAGTACAAACCCACTATGTACATCAGCTACAACTTCAAGTAGAGAGATTGATGCATGTAATAGTAATTATTTATTAGATGGAGGAAGTGCTAGTTCATTACATTACTGGGCAATAAATGCTTCTTCTTACGAGTCTGGTGATTATCCTTCTGGGGCTTGGCACGTTGATGTAACTAGTTCGTATGCGGGTGTGGGCGACTCTTCTGCCTATCATAGTACTCACGCTCCTCGCCCAGTAGTCTTCTTAAAATCTAGTACTACTTTGTCTGGAAGTGGAACTTTAGAAGATCCATTCACTATAGTGTAATAATTACACAATAATAAGAATAAATTAGTAAAGGCCAAGCCTTTGTAACGACCGCACCGCGAAGCGGTCGTTTTAAATATGCGTTTTATTAAATATATCTTTGTTAATAAAAAGCAACTTATAATTAATTATGATTTTTTATGATTTTAAGGTATAATTGTTTTAGGAGGATTAGGTATGTCTGATGTAGATAAAATAATAAAAGAAAATGATTATGTTATAAGTAATAGTGAAGAATATAAGGATGATAAGGTTGTTGTTTTAAAAGAAAGTGCCGAGTTTTTAAAATGGTTTTTAGGTGATAAGAATTTACATGATAAAAAAATAGGATTTATTTTAGATGAAGATGGTACTGTAAAAAAAATGGAGGTACTTTATGAATTTTTGAAGTATTATTTATCGGTTAAAGATAAATTAAATTTAAAGATGGAAGATTATAACAGTTTATTTGTTAAGGGTTATAGTAATAGATTTTTAGAGGAAGCTTTACAGCAGTTTGTTTCTAGTAATAAAGGTGGTAAATTTTTAAGAGCTTGTTTAATTGCTTTAGGTTATCAAAGTTTTGGGAATGATGATGATAATTATTTAGCTTTAGGTTGTGCTTTGGAATTATTTCAAACTTCAATTTTAATTCATGATGATATTATTGATAAAGCTGATAAAAGAAGAGGATTAGATACTATTCCAGTTAAGTATCAAAAGATATATGGAGATCCTATTAAAGATGGAAGTGATTTTGAAGGTAAACGAAAAGATATCGGTAATTCAATGGCTTTATGTTTAGGTGATTTAGGATTTTATTTAGCTTTACAAATTATAGTTCAAAATTACAGAAATAATGAAAATTTAGATAGGGTTTTAGAATATTATAATTCAGTTGCCATTAAAACTTGTGAAGGAGAAATGGTGGATGTTATTTTACCATTTTATGAAGAGTTTTATGGTGAAGAAGATGATTTAGAGAGTCATGTAATGGAAATATATAAATTAAAAACAGCATGGTATTCGGTAGTTGGACCTTACTGTATGGGAGCAATTCTAGGTGGTTTAGATGATGAAAAAGTACATAAATTAGAAGATGCTTTAATTAATTTAGGTGTGGCTTTTCAAATTAAGGATGATTTACTCGGTATTTATGGAGATGAGAAACATATTGGTAAGTCAGTTACATCAGATGTTAGTGAATATAAACAGACTATTTTGTATGCTTATGCGGTTAATACTAAATATAGAGATGAACTTTTAAATTATTATGGTAAAAATATAAGTATTAAAGAGATGGATAAAGTAAAAGAGATATTTGATAAATCTGGAGCTAAAGCATATGCTGAAAAAACTATGGATAAGTTATTTGATGAAAGTTTTAAAAATATTTTAGACTTAGATTTTTTAAGTATTGAAAAGAAAAAATTATTATTAGGGTTTGCGGAATTTTTAAAGGTTAGAAGTAAATGATTAAAAAAATAGTATTATGTTTATTTGCTTTATTGTTTGTTGGCTGCGGAGTTGAAACTAGAACTATTGATAAGGCAAGTGGTGATTCTAAGACATATTTGTTTTTTAAAGATTTTAATCCTAATAATTATTATGTGGAATTTTTTGATAGAAATAATAATAAGAATGATGATACCAAAATAATTATGGCTAGAAGTGACGATAAATATTATTATGAAATTGATGGTATCAATAATATGATAAATATTTGGAAGGATGGATATTTTTACACTATTGATAATCAGTTAAAAAATTATAGCAAAGTAGAGTCTCCTGTTAAGGATTATTCTTTGGGTATTTTACCTTATGATATTAAAGGTTTAAGAACTAAAGGGTATGAAACTGGGGAAGAAAAGGTTTATGGTAAAAATTATATTTATGAAAAATATGAATTAGATAATGGAGAAACTACTTATTATTTTAGTGGTAATGATTTGGTATATGTTAAATATAATAGTATTCAGAATGTTATTATGTTTAAGTATAATTTGATGAAGGATGATGTAAGTAATAAATTATTTGAAATTCCAAAAGGTTATTTAGAAATGACTTATTAATTTTTAAAAGTTATATAATTTACAAAGATGTTATTTAATGATAATATTTAATTGGAGGATATATATGAAAAAAATTAGATTATTTATTTGTTTACTTATTTCATTTATGATGATTGGAACTGTCCAAGCAAAAGATATTTCACATTTTCATGCTGAAATTGATAATGATGTTAAGTTAGAAGATAATGTGGCTGGGTCAACAGTTTTAGCTGGCTCTAATGCAAGTATGACAGGTAAAGCTGATGGAGTTAGTTTTGTTTTAGGAAATAAAGTAGAATTTAAAGGTAAGAGTGAATATGGTGTTTTTGCTGGTAATTCTATTAGTGTTAGTGGTTTAATTAATAAAGATGTTTTTGTTTTTGGTAATTTAATTGATATTGACAAAGATGCTTCATTAAAAAGAGATGCGTTAATTGTTGGTACGGATGTTGTAGTAAAAAGTAATATTGGAAGAAATATTAGTATTTATGCTTCTAGTATTAGTATAAAGGATTCTAAAATAGAAGGTAATGTAAAACTTTATGCTACTAATATTGAAATAGATGATAAAACAGAAATAAAGGGTAATTTATCTTATCCAGAGGATGCTTCAGTCAAATTTTCTGAAGAAAGTGTTGCAGGCAAAGTTATAAAAACAGATGCTATTGAATCAGAAGATAATACTTTAGCTTCTATTATGATGGGAAAATTTTGGTCATTTTTATCATTGATTCTTGTATTTGCGGTTTTAAGTTTAGTTGCTTCAAAACTCTTTGTAAGAGTTCAAAATGAATATGAAAAATTTGATTTTAATAAAGGATTGGAATTATTTACAAAAGGACTTTTGTTTTTGATATTTGTTCCTATTATAATTTTTACTTTATTTTTGATGTCTATTGGTATTCCACTCGCATTAATATTACTGGCTCTATATTTTATAATTATATATTTATCAAATTTATTTACAGGTTATTTAATAGGTTATAAGATATGGCAGAAGTTTTTTGATAAAGATATTAACATGTTGGTAGTTGGAATATTTGGTTTTGCTATATTATTTATATTGAATTTAATTCCAGGTATTAATTTTATTGTATCAATTTTGACTATGATTATTGGTATTGGAATTATATATGATGTTATATTGAAAAAAATCGGTTCTAGTGATTAGGACCGTTTTTGATTATTGACATATAATATTTTGGGGTGATTATATGTATACAATATATCAGGTAGAAAATGGGGATACTTTGGCTAGTGTGGCTAGTAAATTTGGAATTACAGTGAATGACCTTTCTAACTTAAATGGGATTATGGTAGGAAGTATTCTTAGCCCTGGAGATTTTATTGTAGTACCTAAAATGTATATGGAGAATCCTTATTTTAAGGAGTATACAGTTAAAAAGGGCGATAATGTTTATGAAATAGCAAAAAAATATAATGTTAATCCTAGTCAGCTTTTAAAATTAAATGGTTTAAATAATACTGATATTATTTATCCAAATCAAAAGATTATGATTCCTAGAAATAATGTTTCATTTTATATTACTGAGATGGATGATACTTTAAATAATGTTATAAAAGATTTAAAAGTTAGTGCGAATGAAATTGCTAAACAAAATCCGACTATTTATTTAACTAATGACCAATTAATTGTGTATAAAAAATAAAGTTTTTGTGGCTTTGTTTTTTATTTTCCTTTTTTTTTAAATGAATTTGTTATATAATTATTATGGTGGTATAATGAGAAAATTTTTAATATTAATTATATCTTTATTTATAATTTCTGGATGTTCTTCAAACAAAACATATGAAGAAATAAGTTATAGTGATTTAAATAATATGTTGGATAATAAAGAAGATTTTATTTTATTTATTGGCTCTGACACATGTAGTGCTTGCCAAATATATGAGGGTACTTTAAATAATGTGATAGAAGAATATAATGTAGATGTTAAATATGTAGATTTATCTAAGTTATCTGATAAAGATGAATCAGTTCTTACTAGTGAATTTCCGATAACAGGAACGCCTACAACAGTATTCATTGTAAATGGTAAAGAGAAAGATACTCATAATAGGATTGTTGGGAGTGCGAAAAAAAGTAAAATTGTCGAAAAATTTAAAGAAAATGGATATATAAAGGAATGATATTATGGATGAAAATAAAAATTTAAATGGTATGACTTCTAATTTGGTAAATAATGTTGAAACAAATAATGTTGGTTTAGACCCAAATGAGTTTCCTATTTTGACAAATTATTGTGAAAATTTAACGAGAAAAAATTATGTTACAAATCCTGCTATTGCTAGAGAAGAAGAAATAAAGAAGACTATTTTAGTTTTGCTTACACCAGATAAGTCCGCACTACTTATTGGTAAACCTGGTATTGGTAAAACGGCTATTGTTGAAGGTATTGCTTATAAGATTCAAAGAAATGATGTACCTAATGCTTTAAAAGGTTATACAATTTTAAAAATTAATTCTTCTTCTATGAAAGGAACAATGGTTGTCAATGGTAAACCAGAATCTGTTACTAATTTAGTTGTAGCAGAACTTAAAAGGGCACCTAAAACAATATTATTTATAGATGAAGTACATACGTTGATTGGCTCTTTTAAAGATGGACCTATGGATTTGGCAAATATTTTGAAACCAGCATTGGACCGTGGAGATATTAAGGCAATAGGCGCAACAACAACCATCGAATATGAAACTTATGTTGTAAGAGATAGGGCTTTTTTAAGACGTTTTGATAGAATAGATGTTTTGGAACCTGATAGGGAAGCAACAATTCAAATTTTATTAGGTACAATACCTAAGATTGAATATAAAACTGGGATTAAAATGATAAATAATAGTTTTATTAGAAGACTTTTGATGGAATCTATTGTTGATGCAACTAGTGAATATAAAAGGGTATATGGTCTTTCTGCTATGTATCCTGATGTTTCTCTTTCTGTATTATCGGGAGCTTTTTCTAATGCTTTGTTTGATAATAAACAAGAAGTTGGTATTTTAGATGTTTATTTGGCTATACGCGATAGTAAGCGTATTTATCCTGATAGTAGAGTTAAAGAATGTGCCGCTTTTAGAGAAAAATTTTTACGTATTTGTGAAGAAAGAAAAATTGTCTTACCTGATGTTAAACTAGAAGATATTGATGTGGAAAATGATTTTTAAATTTATCATATAATTAGATTGAGGAGGATGTACATGAGAAAAGTGCCTGTTAAAAATTATTTGTTTCTGTTTCTTATTGTATTATTTACTGTTGGTTTAGTATTTTATTTGCGTAGTTGGTATAATACATCAAAAGAATTTTATGAACAAAATTCAGTAATAACACAAGTTGTTAGGGAAATTAAATGTGAAGAAATTGAAAATTATGCTTTAGAAAATCAAAAATTTATATTGTATGTTTCATCTGGCAAAGATTCTTCTATTAAGGATTTTGAGAATGATTTTAGAGATTTAATAAAGAAACTTGATTTAGGGGAAGACATTTTGTATATGAATTTAGATTATGCCGATGTTGATTTTTTCTATGACATTATGAAAAATAAATTTACAGATGATTCTGAGATTATTAAACAACTTGATTTAGATTCTTCGCCTAGTATATTTATGTTTACTGATGGTAAGGTTTCCACTGTTTTGAATAACGTAAATAATTATACAATTAATAGAATTGAAAATATTATTAAAAGGTGGGATAATAATGCTTAATGTAGTACTTTATGAGCCAGAAATTCCTCAAAACACTGGTAATATTATGCGTACATGTGCAGCTACTAATACTAAATTGCATTTAATTAAACCATTAGGATTTAGTTTAGATGAAAAGGTGGTTAAAAGATGTGGAGCAAATTATATTAATGAATGTGATTATGTTTTGTATGATAATTGGAATGATTTTTTAAGTAAGAACGAGGGAGTATTTTATTTTTTAACTCGTTATGGTCATAGACCACATTCTTCTTTTGATTATAGTGATATTAATGAAAATACATATTTAGTTTTTGGAAAAGAAAGTACAGGCATTCCTAAGGAAATATTAAAAGAACATTTGAATACTTGCCTTAGGATACCAATGACTGATAAGGTTAGGGCTTTAAATTTATCTAATACTGTTGCTATTATGGTATATGAGGTTTTAAGGCAACGTAATTATGAAGGACTGCTTTTTGATGAGCCTTTTAAAGGTGCGGATTATTTAGAAAAATAGTCTTGAAAAGTATGTAAAAAAATGTTATTATGAATTTATAATAGGAAGGGGTGAAAGTATGGAAATATTTTCAAATGGTGTTTTTTGGATTATTTTAGCTACTATTATTTTCATTTTAGCGTTAATCGGATTTTTAACTGAAAGTATGAAAAAATCGAAAAAAAATAATAATAATGAGAAAAATGACAATATTTCTAATAGTAGTGTTGAAGCAGTACAACCTACGGATAGTGTGATTAATACTTCGGAGGTAAATGTTAATTTTAATGCTATGCCAGATGTGAATAAACCTTTAGAAGAAGTAAAAGTTGATACATTAAATGAAAATGTTTCAACTTTAAATGATGAGGTTTCTGCTGATTCTAATGTTGAAACTTTAATGCAAGAAACTTCTGATAATAGTGAAAAAGCGGTAGAACAACAAGATAGTTCTAATATTTTAAATACACCAGAAAATGGTTTTACAGATTCTTCAAATAATAATGTTTCTACCTTAGATAATACTAATTCAGATGATAAAAACAATGATATTTGGAATTTATAAGAAGATGAATTTCTTCTTTTTTTATCTATTAGGAATTTGCTTTGCAAAAAAGCAATAAGTTTGCAAAAAGTTATTTACAAATATAACTGTTC
>CALVIB010000023.1 GCA_944329375.1 uncultured Bacilli bacterium
TCTATTTACTCCATAAAATATTACTACATATTTTATGCTTTGTCAACATATTTTCATCATATCATTTACACTTACTTTTTTAGGTACTTTTAGGTAAACGATTTGTTTAGGATGTCTAACTATTTCGATTTCATTTTTTTCTTCATCATATATGTTTTCAATTATAAAATTAAATGATTTATCTGGCCCAAATATTTCTACTTTATCACCTTTTTTGAAATAATTTCTTTGTTCTAATTTAGCTAAATTAGTTTTTTCATCATAATCTAATACTAATCCTAAGAAATCTTGATTAGTTATTTCCTGTCTTCCGTTATAATATTGAACATCTTTTCCAAAGTTACCATCAAAGAACTGAGTGATGGAATCACGGTTTGCTACTCTTCTTAGGATGCTCTCATATTTTAAATTATATGCATATTTTTCTTTATTGTGACAATAATTATCAATTAATGTTCTATAAACTTTGACAACTGTGGCAATATAATAGATAGAACGCATTCTTCCTTCTATTTTTAGGCTATCTACTTTCATATCTATTAATTCAGGTATATGTTTAGCCATGGATAGATCTTTTGTACAAAAGGTAAAGGGCTTTTCTCCTTCTAGATGTTTATCATCATATAAATTAAAATCCCATCTACATATTTGACTACATCCACCTCTATTTGAGTCTCTATTTGTTAAAAAATTTGATAATACACACCTACCACTATAAGAGGCACACATAGCTCCATGAATAAATACTTCTAATTCAATATCAATGTTATTTTTTATATCAATTATATCTTCTTTAGTACATTCTCTAGCTAAAACTATTCTAGATACATTTTCTTTTTTCCAAAATTCTATAGCTTCTTTATTTAATGTTGATGCTTGGGTTGATAAATGTACTTCTAAATTTGTTTGTTTTGCCATCTCAATAATAACTGGATCACTAACAATAATAGCATCAACATTTATTTTATCTAACTTTTTTAAATAATTTTCAACTTTTTCGTATTCTTTATTGTGCAGAGCTATATTAACGGTTACATATACTTTCTTATTTAATTTATGAGCATATTCTACGCCTTCTTTTATTTCTTCTAATTTAAAATTATCAGCATTAGCTCTTAAATTAAAAGCACCACCGATGTAAACAGCATCAGCTCCATATAATAAAGCTATTTTTAATCTTTCTAAATCGCCAGCTGGGGCTAATAATTCTGGTTTTTTCATTTCACTTCACCTTATATATTGTTTCTTGATAAAGAAAACCCGTTTCTTTTGGAAATTTGTTTTTATGTTTTTCTTTATAATCTTTTAAAACATTTATAAAATCTTTTTCATCAATTAAATTACTATTGAAAACAAGATAATCAATTTTGTTAAAATCAATATCTACAGCATTTAAAATGTAATTAGAATAAACTGTTGTACCTAAATTAGTATCATTAATTGGATATATTTTACCTTCTTTTCTTATTGTATTTTGGTTTTTACTTTTTAAATTAAATGTTTCTAAATAGTTATTTACTAAATGTCTTTTTGAGGTAAACATCGGAATATAGCCAAAAACATTTACAAATAATTTTGCTTTAGCATTATTTTTTATTTCATCTATTTCTCTTTTGGTTAATTCTGATGATAAATATGCATACTCTACACCTTTATTATACCAATAGTTTACTGTTCCATAATTAGTAGTTAAATGTTCTTGATTCCATACTAATGGTGTTTTTAAATGCATTTTTTGTTTTAAATTAACTAATGCAATATCATAGAAAACAATACCATTAATATTTAAGTTTTCTATTTCTTTTAATGTTTTTTCTAATAAAAATAATTCATTATTGTGGATATTTTTATTTATGATGATAAAAATTTCTTTATTTAATTTTTTTATTTCTTTTATTTTTTCTAAAGAAAATGTATGTATATAATTAATAGATAAGTTTTCTATTGGTAAAAGAAAGGCATCTATATAATCTTGTATGTCTTTTGCTTCTTTTATATTATTAATTATAACAGCTATTTTACTCATATTACCTCTCCAATCACAAAAGATTATATCAGAAAAAAAAGCCATATTCAATGGCTTAGTCATCAATTATTTTGACATCATTTTTAATTTTATCATAAAAATTTACTGTACTAACTCCTATATAAGGAATTAACCAAAGATATAATATTCCTGCTGTGAATAATCCTAGAAAAATCCATCCGATGAAACTTAATACAAATATAATATAATCTGTTTTGTGTCCATCCATCATATCCATACTTGTTCTAAAAATATCACCTAATGGCATGTCTTCATGGTCATATAAAATGAAGTAACTTTGTGAAAGGCTCAACATTAATATTATCCAGAAAACAGCAATAGCTACACTTAATATAATTCCTATTACTATCATAAATGATGATAAGGCGATGTTTAAATCAGATTGATATGAAATAAATATAATTAGTGAATTAATAGCAGTATATTCTAATAAAGTAAATAATGTATTGAGTGCTAGAAAAACAATTGTAATTGCTGCACATCTAAAGAAAGTATCTGTTCTTTGAAATAATTCACTATATTTAACTTTTTTATCACGGGCTAATTTAACAAACATTTGAATTAATCCCATATAAAATAAGCTAGTAATTATTAGTCCTAAAAAGATAGCCATTGGTGGTTCTTTGATAAAGGCTGCTGTGCCATAACACATACCAACAAAAATCATATATATTAAAACAGCAATTACTATATCAGTATATTTACCATTCAAACTTTTTCTAGCTTTAGCTTTGATTTTTTTTATATCAACACTTTCATGCATAATTTATACCCCTCTTCTTCTATTATCATTATATCATATGAGCGACTTTTTTAGACAAAAAAATATTTTCTCACATTAATTTTTTTACTTGACTTTAAGAAAAAAATGGAAATCAATCCATTTTACTTACAGCAATTCCATCACCAATTTCATAAAATTTGGTATTAAATTCTTGGTTTTCTTTTAAAAATTCTTTATAGTTATTTATTTTTTTTACTAAAGCTTTTAAATTTTTACTTTGTATATTTTCTATATTATTAGTTAGTCCATGAAAATTTAAATTATCAGTTATAATAATGCCGTTTTTATTTAGGTTTACTTTATATTTCTCAAAAAATTTAATATATTGGGCTTTGGCTGCATCAATAAAAATTAAATCATATTTTCCATTTATTTTTGTAGTTAAAGCATCACCAAATATTATGTTTATTCTTTTTTCAAGATTAAATTTTTTTATGTTTAAATGTGCTTTATCATACATTTCTTTATTTCTTTCAATAGTTGTTATTTGTATTTCTGGATTAATTAAGGCCATATTTATGGCAGAATAACCAATAGCTGTTCCTATTTCTAATATTTTTTTTATATTGTTATTTCTAATATAATCTACTATAAAATTTAGACCATCTTTTTGAATAATAGGAACATTGTTTTCTTTAGCATATTTTTCTAATTCTTCTATGCTGCCCATTTACCTTCATCCTTTAGTTTAGCAATTATTTTATCATGTTCAGTTGCATTTTTAGTAAAGTATACTTGTTTATTAGTATCAGCAACGAAGTAGTAATAATCACTTTGGGTTGGATTTAATGCTGCTTTAATTGAACTAATACTAGGATTATCAATTGGTCCTACTGGAAGGCCAATTAAAGATGTACATCTAGTATTATAACCATTACATGCTGTTAAATCACTTTGGGTTAGTCTTTCTGTCATAGGTTTTTTTGCTGCATAATATGTTGTTGCATCACAACCTAATGACCATCCATCGTTTAACCTATTATACAAAACACCAGCTACTGTTGCTCTATCTTCATCTGATACAGCTTCTAATTCAACAATTGAAGCTAATGTTAAGATTTGATGAACACTATATTCATTAGTTTGTAATTGTTCTTTATATTCATTTAATTTTGTTTCTGTATTGTCTAATATTTTTCTGACAATTGTATCAATATCTAATTCATTTGGCTCAAAATGATAAGTATCTGGATATAAATAACCTTCTAGTGGATAATATATTTCACTATTATATATTTCATCGGTTATAAACCAGTAATCTTGTTTTAATGATTCAAGATATGTTTTGTCAGCTAATTTGTTTATAAATTCATCTGCTTTTATATTTGTTTTTTCTTCGACAATTTTTGCCATTTGGGTAATGTTTAATCCTTCTCTGAATGTTAGTTTAATAGTGCTATTTTCTCTACTTTCTTCATCACTTAAAACTTTGACTATTTCTCTTACACTCATTGCTTCATTTAATTCATAACTACCTGTTATTAAAGATTTTGGATTAGCTAATTTTATGTATATTTTGTAAAATGTTTCAGAACGTATTAAATTTTGTTTTTTTAATTTACTAGCAATCGTATAATAGTTATCCCCTTCATCTACATCTATTATTTTAGAATCAGTATTTGAACTTACCGCACTTGTTTGATATTTATATATTCCTAAGGCAATTAGAATTAAGATTATGATGAGGAGTAATAAAAAGAGTAAGAATTTACCCAATTTAAATTTACGAACTTTTTTCAAGGTAAAAACCTACTCTGCTGAACTAGTTTCTGAAGGATTGCTAGCGGATTCAATTTGTGATTGCATTTCATTTAAAATTGTTTCAATTATTTTCCATTCTTTTTCTGTTTCAATTGGTTTTAAAGGTAAAGCAGCAAATTCATTATTTTCATCAGATTTTAAATCTTTTGGGTCATAAATTGAAGCATATACTTTGGTATTTCCTTCATTGTCAATTGAATGGTCAGTATAAACTATATAATTTTTCTTTGTTTCTGGCGATTCAAATAAGAATAATGCCTCACAATCTAATTGTCTTCCTTCTTCATCAATTGCTTTAAATTTTACTGTTTCATTTTCTTGCATATTTTTCAGTCCTTTCTTTTATCCAAATATGTTTGTAAAATGATATTGGCAGCTAAGCTGTCTATTTTTTGTTTTCTTTTTTTTCTAGATATATCTGCCTTTATCATATAACCACTGGCTTCTTTGGTTGATAACCTTTCATCTTGCATTTCTACTTCTATCTTGAATGTTTCTTCGAGTTTTTTTTTGAAGTCTAAGGTTACTAAAGCCCTTGGACCTATTGAGCCATTCATGTTTTTAGGCAAACCTAAAATTATTTTTTCAATAGGTTCTTTTTCAATAATAGTTGATAGTTTATTTATGGCCTTGTCATAATCATCTTCCTCAAAATGAATAGTGCCATAAGCCGATGCAATCGTTTTTGTTGTATCAGATATAGAAACACCAAGGGTTCTGGTGCCTAAGTCTAGACCTAAGTATTTCAATATAACCACCCTCTATTAATGTATATAAGAATTATATCATTTATTTTTATTTTTGTATAGATAAATGTTGAAATTTGGTGGATTGTAAATAAAATGTAAATTTACAGTTTACTTTAATTTTATTTTCTGTTTTGTTATCTTATCTTACTTAAATATTACTTTTATATATAATGATAGGTTACATTCTCCAAAGACTTTCATATTTTGACAAGAGTGTAAATGAAAAATTAAGATTTTATTAATAGTATATTTTAAATAAAAATGCTATAATGTGGATAAAGGTGATAATATGAGTTATACAAAAAGAAGAATAAAAAAAGGACCAATTATTATATTATGTATGTTAGTTTTGGTTATTATTTTAGTGGTTATAGGCATAAACTTATATAAAAAGTATACAAGTGATGAGTATAAGCTTAGTGAAAAAGGATATAAAGAAGATGAAATTAATGAGATTTTGAAGTTTGATGAAAAGTATATTACTTATGCAATTAATCATGATTATGAGGATGATTTTATTCCTTTGATTAAAGAAAAATATTTCTTGTGGAAAAATTATGATAAGTATATTAAATACATCGATGATGTTTACGGTAACAAAAAAGTTGATTATGATAAAGTTATTGCTTTAGTTAATGTTGGTGCGAATAATGAGCCATATACACATACTAAGAAAACAAATATGGATAAAGGATATGCAATTTTAGTTAATAAATATAATTCACTTCCTGATAAATATGCTCCTGAAGATATTGTGGAGATGAGTAATTGGTATGCTTATCCTAATAATAGAATTAGAAAAGATGTTTACGATGCTTTTAAGGAGATGAGTGAGGGAGCTAAGGAAGCAGGATATACTTTAATTGTTAATTCTTCTTATAGGTCATATGAAGAACAAAAGGAAATATATGATGACTATGAAGATAGCAGAGGCAAGGAATATGCGGATACTTATGCAGCTAGGCCAGATTTTTCTGAACATCAAACGGGTCTTTCTTTAGATATCTTTTCGCCTGGCGCTAATATGAGTAATTTTGCAGAAACGGAGACTTTTAAATGGCTTAGTGAGAACTGTTATAAATATGGATTTATTTTAAGATATCCTGAGGGTAAGGAAGATATTACTGGTTATAGTTATGAGGCATGGCATTATCGATATTTAGGTAAAGAACTAGCTAAAAAAGTTTATGATAGTGGATTAACTTATGATGAATATTATGCTTATTATTTAGATGATTAAGGGTGAGAATATGAAGAAAAAGATAGTTATAATTTTTTGCATTTTATTTCTTTTAATATTTTCATTCTTTTTCTTTTATTTTAATAAGGATGAAGATTTAAGTTATGAAGATAAATTTGTAAATGAGGGATATTCTTCTGATGAAGCTAATTTGATTTTAGATAAGGTTTCTAAGAATGATTATGATTTAATTTTAGAAATAGGCTATGATAAAAGTTTAATAAATATTTTAAATTCAAATGAATTTGATGAAAATAAGTTTGATGATTACATAAAATATTATATGAAAAATAAAGATTCTAATATTAATGATATTATTACTATTATTAATTCTGGATATGATTTAACGAATTATCCCGCTTCTAGTTTACTAGCTAGTTTAGTTAAGGAAAAATATTATATAAATGAGAATGTATCACGTTATTTAGATTATGGAAACAGTGTTGATATTGATACTAAAAAAATTATAGCAATGGTTAATTCTAATGCTGATTTAGGGTTTTATAGTAACAGTTATGATAGTAATTTGAATGATGGTAATTTAATTTTAGTTAATAAGTTTTATCATTTAAAAGAGGACTATACTCCTTCTGATTTAGTTAGTTTAAGTGGTAATTATAATAAAGGAACAAATAATAAGATGAGAAATGAAGCTGCTTTGGCATTTATGGAGATGGTTGATGCGGCAAAGTTAGATAATATAATTCTTTATAATATGTCAGCTTTTAGAAGTTATGATTATCAGGTTAATTTATATGATAGATATATTAAAAGAGATGGTAAAGAGGTGGCAGATAAATATTCAGCTAGACCTGGGTATTCTGAACATCAAAGCGGATTATGTTCTGATTTAAATAATATAAGTGATTCTTTTGAGGGAACAGATGAAGCTATATGGCTTAAAAATAACGCTTATAAATATGGATTTATTTTAAGATTTCCTAAAGGTAAAGAAGATATTACTGGTTATAAATATGAGCCCTGGCATTATAGATATGTTGGAGTTAGTGCGGCTAAGATAATTTATGAGGATAATATTACTTTAGAAGAATATTATGCTTATTATGTAGAAAAAAAGTAACTTTAATTGGTTACTTTTTCTATATCGTTTTTTAATACATTTATTATTTTATGATTCATGTTATTAGTATAGGGGTCATCTGATATTAAGTTACTGACAAATCTTTTTTTATTATTTGTTTTATGACCATGTGCTTCACAAAATCTATCTTTTGCTTTTAATAATTTTGTTTTACTTAAACTATAGCCTAATATATTTTGAATATTAGTAGCTATTTCAATTCCATCATCTGCATTTAAATGATTAATTATTTCATCATAAGCAATATTAGAAGATATTTCTATTATTGGAGCATATATTTTTTTTAGTCCATTATCTAATTCTTGATAGGTTTTTTCTAAGACTAATAAATCATATATAGATGAGGTTACTGATGAGGTATATGATGGATTTTGATGTTTGAATTTTATACTCTCTACTGTTTTTATTCGAGGAATTAGATTTATTTTAGGATATTTTTTTATTTCTTCATAAGTTTTAAATGGATGGTCTTTTAATTCAATTATATGAGAAATATAATTTATTCCATTTTTGCTTTCTATTATGTTTAAGTTTGATTCTTCCCATAAAAATATATCTTTATTATCTTGGGATATTGTTTGAATTATGTCATTATTTTTATTATAAAAAACACGGTATGTTTCTTTTTCGTGATTATTTATATATTCTTTTTGATAGCCACAGGTAAATCCTTTATTATTTATTATTTGCATGGCTTCATCTATTTTTATTGATGGATATAAGTCTTTTTCTATTTTAGGTTTATGATTTACACATATTTCTCTTTCTTCTTTTGTCATAATATATTTTTCTGGATGTTGTTTTCTATCTATAGAGTTTCCATCAAAAACAGCTTTATAAGGTATGAATGGTGCGGATGTTTCATTTAATATTTCAATTCCATCTTCCGTCATATTTATTACAGCACTATAAAATTCTTTAATATTTTCTTCACAAAGTTTATATAGACTATATATTTGAACTCCTCTAATGTTCATATCATCTAATAATATCAATGTTGTTAAACTGCTACTTTCTCCTTTTAGTTCAATTAATTTATCAATGACAGTGGCAGCTTTTTCATCATTTTCTATCATTGCTTTTATTACATTTGGAAATGAACTGAAACTTAATGGCTTTCTTTCTTGAATCATATTGCCCCTCCTATTTTATTTTATTATAGCACCTTTGTTAGTTTTGTGTAAATAAGATTATTTCTTTGTTATAAATTTTAAATGTGGAAAGGCATTTATAAGTCTTCTATTAAATAAGGATTTGTCTTTAAGAACTTGTTTGATTTTTTCATTTGCTTTTTCAGTTATATCTTTAGTGTCTGAAATGCCTTCTTTTTTAAAGTTAGAAATTATTATATAAGATATGATTACATCAGTAATAAATATTATGGTAATAATGATTATTATTATATTAAATATAATTGGTGGAATATTTTGAATTATTCTTAGAAAAAATGGGTTTAAAAAATACACTAGAATAAGACCTAAAGCTCCAAACCCTAATGATGTTGTTAAGCTTACCCTACCATTGATATGAAATTTATGATTACTATAATCCCACCATCTAGCATGAAATATTTTTTCCATTATATAACTTGTAATATATTCTAATATTGTTCCTAGCAAAAATGACATGATAAATAAAACTACCGCATCAGTATAATATTTTCTTAATATAAATGTTATAAATAGAGCTCCAAAACCATAAATTGGACACCATGGACCTATTAAAAAACCTCTAGCTGTTAATTTCTTTTTTTGTATGGAAACTATTGTTACTTCCATAAACCAACCTAAAAATGCATATATTAGAAATATATATATAATTTTAAACATGAAACATACCACCTTTTTTAGTAATTTTACAGAATAATTGCAAAAGTTACAAGACTATTTTTTTGTTTTTAAATATGATTTTAATTTTATATATTTTACATCTTCTAACATTTCTTTGAATATTTGATTTACTTTATTTCTATCCATATATTTTCACCGTTTTTATGATATCATTAGTTTTTTATTTTTGACTAGAGTTTCGACAATACTAGATATATTTAGAACTTCTTAATTTTTTTGTTTGAAGTTGGCAAATTTTCCTAATTATAGTATAATTAAGGTGGTGTTAATATGAAAAAAAATATAGGGGCTAGAAGATTTAATATAAATACTTATGCAAATAGAGGTATGACTCTAGAGGCTGATTTAAAAGCGAGTAATGACTATTATCTAGCCAATGATATAGCAGTTATATATAAAAAACCAACGCCTATTACAATTGCTAAGGTTAATTATCCTTCAAGAGTTGAGGCTGTGATTAAAGAAGGTTATTTTAAAACACCATCAACAACGGATTACAATGGAATATATAAAGGAAAGTATATTGATTTTGAAGCTAAGGAAACTAAGCTTAAAACCGCTTTTCCTTTAAATAATATTCATCCACATCAAATTAAGCATTTGAAGTTAATATATAAACATGGTGGTATTGGATTTTTAATTGTTAGGTTTACGGTTATCAATAAAACTTTTTTATTACCTATTGAAACTTTAATGGAATTTTTAGATAATAATTCTCGTAAGTCTATTCCGCTTTCATATTTTGAAAAAAAAGGTTATATAATTAAAGATAAGTATAATCCTAGAGTTGATTATTTAGAGGTTTTAGATAATTTATATTTTGGAGGTAACATATGAAAGAATTAAAAGCTTTTTTTAAAAAGGATGCATTTAATTTATTGATTTTGGTTTTATCATTTATTATTTTGATATTTGGTATTATTGTGGTTAATGTTTTTGTTGGAATTTTGATTTTTATAGGTGTTAATTTACTGTGGATTATTCCTTTTATTAAATGGAAAAAGAAGTTAAATGAACGAAATAAAGATAAAACCAAAGATAAAATTATAGAAAAAGAAAATATAGCTTTAGAGGAAAGAAGTGATAAGGTGTCTAAGAAAAGCAAGAAAAAAGGAAAAAAAGGTAAGAAAAATTTAGGCAAGAAAATTTTACTTGGATTTTTGATTTTCTTTCTTATTTGTATAATTATAGGTATTGTTTTCTTTATATTTATTGCTGGTACAGCTGGAAAATTTGACCCAGATAAGTTATATTCTAAAGAAGCTAGCACTTTACTTGATAGTGATGGTAATGTTTATGCGAAACTTGGTACGCAAATGAGGCAAAAAATTGATTATGAAGATATGAGTGAAGAACTTGTTAATGCGATTGTTGCGACTGAAGATTCAAGATTTTTTGAACACAATGGTTTTGATTTACCACGTTTTATGAAAGCATCTTTTGGACAACTTTTAGGTCAAGATGCAGGTGGAGCTTCAACTTTAACTATGCAGGTTTCTAAAAACCAATATACATCTGATGTAGCTACTGGATTTGCAGGTATTAAACGTAAATTTACAGATATATATATTTCTATGTTCCAAATTGAGCCTAATTATTCTAAGGAAGAAATAATAGAGTTTTATGCTAATTCTTATTATTTAGGTAGTGGGGCTTATGGTGTTGAGCAAGCAGCTGAAACTTATTTTGATAAAGAAGCTAAGGATTTAAATATTTCTGAAGCGGCTATGATTGCAGGACTTTTCCAATCTCCTGTGGCTTATGACCCTAATATCAATCCTGATAAAACTGAAGCAAGAAGATTAGTTGTTTTAAGTTTAATGAAAAGACATGGATATATTACTGACAAGGAATATGAGATTGCGAAAAAGATGACTGTTGATAAGATTGTTATTAAAGGCAGAAGTGCACATACGAGTAATGCGAAATATCAGTCATTTATTGATAGAGTTGCAGAGGAAGTTGCTGATAAAACGGGATATGACCCTTATTCATATTCTATGAAGATTTATACTACTATGGATAGAGATAAACAAGATGAAATTACAGCAATTATGGATGGAAGCAATTACAAATGGGAAAACGATAAAGTTCAAGCTGGTATAATTGCTATGGAAACAAAGACTGGTGCAATTGTAGCTATCGGTGGTGGCCGTAATAAAACGGGTGCAAGGTCTCTTAGTAATGCGACTGGCATATATAGACAGATTGGTTCTACGGCTAAGCCTTTATATGATTATGGTCCTGCTATTGAATATTTAAATTGGAATACTAATCATCCAATTATTGATGATAAAACAACTTATAGTGATGGTACAGAGATTAATAACTGGGATGGAAGATACAAAGGAATTATTACTATTAGAGAAGCTTTGGTTGATTCTCGTAATATTCCTGCTTTAAAAACATTCCAAAGTGTACCTAACTCTGATATTAAGGAATTTGTTACTAAATTAGGTTTATCTCCTGAGATTGCTAGTAATGGTAAACTTCATGAGGCTCATGCTATCGGTGGTTATGGAAACCCTAAGGATAAAACTGGTGAATCTCCAATGACCGTGGCAGCGGCTTATGCAGCATTTGGTAATAATGGTACTTATAATGAGCCACATACTTTTACAAAGGTTGTATTTGATGAAAGTGGCGAAACTTTTGAAAATGACTATGAGAAAACTAAGGTTATGAGTGAAGAAACGGCTTATATGGTTACTGATATGTTAGTTGATACTGGTCAAAATGCCTTAGGTAGATACAATAATATTAATGGAGCTGAATTTGCTGCTAAAACTGGTACTACTAATTTTGATGAAAAAACTATGGAAGCAGCTAATTTACCTAGTAATGCGGTTAATGATTTATGGGTAGCTGGTTATAATTCTGAATATTCTATTGCTGTTTGGTATGGTTATGAAAACAGAAATGACGGTTACAATAGATTTGGTTCTAGTCAAAATTCAAGATTATTCCAAACTGTTGCTAAAAATTTCTTTGATAAAGATGTTAAATTTGAAAAACCTGATAGTGTTGTGGAAGTTACTGTGGAAAGAAATACTGGTTATTCTATGCTTCCTAGTGAAAATACTCCTAACGACATGAAATCTACTGAATTATTTAAAGAAGATAGTAAGCCAACTGAGGTTTCTGCAAGATTTAATACTTTATCTAATGTTTCTAATTTAAAAGCAACTGTAAATGGTAATAAAGCTACTTTAACATGGAAAGCTATTGAAACACCTGATGCTTTAAATCGTGGTTATTGGAGTCCACTTGTAGAAAAAGCGTTTGCTTTATCTAAAGATAGAAATACTTATTTATCTTATATTATGTCTTATAATAGTGGTAGACTTGGTAATGTCGTTTATAATGTTTATAGTAAAAGTTCTAATGGATTAACTTTGCTTACTACGGTAAATGAAACGTCAGCAACAATCAAATTACCAAATACTTCATCACCTACCTTAGTTGTTAAGGCAAGTTATTCTAATTATAATGGATGTGAAAGTTCTGGTACTGAAGTTAAAGTGGATTACGAAGGTGTATCTGTTAGTGATGTTACAGCTAGTTTAACAACTGATTCTACTATTAAATTAATTTCTCCAGCAATATATACTGAACCTGTTAAACCTGTTAAAGTTACTTTAGATGGTGAAGATATTACCGATGAAGCTGAAATTAAATTAACTGTTACAGATGCTTCTGGAGTACCTGTTTCAGATTGGGAAGATATTGTTGGAAAAAGTACGGGAACATATACTTTCAGTTATAGTATAACTTATTTAGGTGAACATGTTACAACACTTACTAAAACAGTTGAAGTTTCTTAGGAAATAGCTTAGGCTATTTCTTTTTTTGCAATTTAAAAACATCTATTTGCTTAGATGTTTATAGAATTTACATATTTCTTTTAATTTACATTCAGGACATTTTGGATTTCTGGCTAAACAGTAATATCTACCGAATAATACTAGTTGATGATGTCTTTTACACAAATCTTCTTTTTTAAATTTTCTATTTAATTTCTTTTCTATTTGCAATGGGTTATCCTTTTCTTTAGCAAGATTTAATCTTTTACTTACTCTTGATACATGAGTATCTACCGCTATACATGGAACATTAAAGATATTACTTAAAACTACATTGGCGGTTTTTCTACCTACACCAGGTAAGCTTTCTAAATAATCTCTATTATTTGGTAATGTTTCGCCATAATCTTTATTTAGTTTTTTAGCTATTTCTATTAAGTTTTCAGATTTTTTATGATATGTTCCTATGGGCCTTATTATATTTTGAATATCAGTAATGTTAGCCTCTGACAAAGCTTTTAATGTAGGATATTTTTTAAATAAGATTTCTGTTACTGAATTTACTCTTTTATCAGTTGTTTGAGCACTTAACATGGTTGCTAGAAGTAATTCATAGTCTTTTGTATAATTTAATTCACATCTTGGGTTTGGAAATAGTTCATCTAGATAGTCTTCAATCATTTTCGTTGAGCCAGTCATAATCAAACACTTCTTTCTTTGGTGGTTGTTTAATTCTTCTTTCTTTTTCTATTTTTATATCATTTTCTGTTTTTATTCCTTTTTTTCGCCATTCTGATAAAATTTTGTCAATATATCTTAAATTAGAAGCACCATTATATACCGCCTCTTTAAGAGCTAATAAAATTAACTCTTCGGTATAATTATTATCTATCCAAGCACCTATAATTTCAAATTCCATTGGGCTTAAAGTTCTTCCGAATTCTTTTTCAAATTTATCATAAATTGTTGTTTTAGTTGGTTCTTTTTCACTCATCATACTTATGACAAGTTTATTATACATTTCATCTAAATCGATATATTCTTCACATACTTTTCCTGATTTGACAGATATTTTTAATATATCTTTACTAGTTAAATTATCAATTAGTTTTAAAACATCTGATAGTTTTATATTTAAATCTTTAGAAATTTTTTCTGGGTCAAATTCATTTACACCTAATAGATATATTAATATGATTAATTCTTTATCAGTTAATTTTAGTTTTTTATAGTTTTGTAGTAAAGCCATAGGTACTAAAATATGTCCATTTTTTAATAATTCTAGTATTTTTCCTGTCATTAAAACCACCTGAATTATATTATATCTTAAACATTGAATAGTTGACAATATCTATATTAAAAATTTGTTTCTATTTTGAAAGAAAAATTATTTGTTTTTTATTTGATTATTTATTAATGGCTTTGAAACTACATAGGTTATTAAAATATTATGATTTCCTTCTTCATAGCCTGGTTCAAAGGCATATATTTCTTTTATTTCTAATCCTTCATATTTTTCGGTTGGCGTAATGATTAAAGGATATTCACTTACTGTATTTTCATTAGCAGGAATATATTTATAATACCAATACTTACATTCTATATATCCTTTTTGTTCAGCTTCTTCTAGAGTATAGGTTTCATCATTATTTATATTATAAACCATATCAATTATTTCTTGATTTTTATCTACACTGGGCATTATTTGAAAATTATTATTTAGGATTTCATATTCTTTGAATATTGGTATTTCTTGTGACTTTAATTTTTCAATATCTTCTTCAGATATATATGTTTTTTCAGCAACTGATATGTTTACTAATCCTTTTTGTTTAGCTTCTTCTAAAGTAATAATTTTAGAAAAGGAAAATGAATATTCATTATTAGAATGATTAAAATATGTTTGATTACTATTAAATGTATCAAAAGTTATCCCTGTTTCTTCCTGTATAGTATTTAATGGATTATTTTCATTTGTTAATGTATTATATATTTGATATAAATATTTATCTATTTCTTTATTTTGTTCTTGATATTTTTCCACAGTAATATTTGCTGGATTTTGTTTAAATAATTGTAATAATTTAATGGCTGATTCTTCTGGTAATAATTCATAAATTTTATTTTCAAATGATGTTTCATCTCCATTAAAATTTAAATTCCAAATTATTTCTGGGCCTATCAATTCCATTAAAAATTGAATTCTTGTTGCGGCATCATTATATGTAAGTGAATCTTCTATTCCATAATATTCCAAACTTATTAAGTCTGCACAAGCTTCTCTAATATACGAATATTCTGTAAATTCTTGTGTAAGATGAATAAATTCATGAATTTTAGTGTTATTATCATTTTCATCAACTACATGAATTGTATTTGGAAATAAATCAATATACCAGCCTAAAACATTGGGGCTAGGTCTACCTTCTGTACCAGTTTTGATTGTGATATTATTAAATTTTTCTTCTAATGATGATTTTCTAGATGATGTGATTGGTGTTTCACTTAAATCTTTAAAAAATTGATTGTTTATTAACAATTGTTTTTCTTCTTGAGTAAGATTTACGGAATTTAATATGGAGTCTTTAAAAAAGGAACTATCGACAGTAAGTTCATTTTCTTGGGTATACTCAATTTGTGAACTTGTTATTTCTTCTGGATTTTGTACAATATTACTTTTAACACCATTTATAACTGTAAGTAATAAAGCAATGCTTAAGCATATCTTAGTTCCTTTGACAGCAAATGTTTTGAAATTACTTTGATTACTATTTTCTTTATATAAAATAGCATCATAACCATTTTCATAGAAAAATTTCGTATAATCTTCTATTCCATCTTTATAAAAATGTTTATAGCCTGTTTGTTCATCTAAATAGACCTCATATTCATCTTTATATAAGAATTTCTTTTGATGACAAGTTACTAGTTCTTTTATTAAAGATATTATTAAATCATTATTGATTATTTTTTTATTTCCATTTTCATAATAATAACTAATTAAGTTGTTATTATTATCAATATATATTTGTGTGTTATTTATTTTTATTATTCCTAAATGCATATATTCTCCTAATTATATTTATTAATTATATAAGATATTAGTTCTTCTTTATTATTACTTATATTTCCATTTAATATTTCATCTTCTAAGTCTTTTAAAATTGGTTTTAAAAATGGTCCTGCTTGTTTATTTAATAGTTCACATATTTCTATTGGAGTTATTTCTATATCTAAACGACTTTTTATTGGAATGTTTGCATATTTTTCGTTTATTTTTTGTTTATCTATTCCAGCTAATTCAGCAGACATTGTACAAATATATAAACCATAGTTATATAGAATGTGATTATCTAAAAGATTTTTGTCTTTTACTTCATTTATTTTTCTAATACTTTCTTTTTCAATTGAGTTAAAATTATATTTATCTAAGGCATCTAACTGAGCCCATGTCACAATCATAGATGGGGTTATTTTAGCTTTTTTTAAATTTGGTATTTCTAAATGTTCTGATAATTTTAAGGTTATCAATAATTCAATTCCATATGCTTTATTTGGACTTGAAAATATTAAATCTAATTCTTCTTTTTTCCTATCTTTAGATATTTTTTTGAGTAAATGTCCATATTTACGGATATAGGTTTTTAGTTTTGGCTCTAAAGTAAAGTTTAAGGTTGTGGCAAATCTAATTGCTCTTAATATTCTTAGAGCATCATCTTTTAAACTTATTTTAGGATTAATCACTGTTCTGATAATTTTATTATCTAAATCTTGTTTAGCTCCTATTAAATCTATTTGGTTACCCTCTTTATCAATACATAGTGTATTTATGGTAAAGTCCCTTCTTTTTATATCTTCTTCTAAAGTATCGACATATTCTATTTTTTCTGGTCTTCTATGGTCTTTATATTTTATATCTTTTCTAAAAGTTGTGATTTCAAATTTTGTTTTTTCAAAGACAATAGTTACTGAACCATATTCAGAGTTAGTGGTTACTACTTCTGAAAATATTTGGTGCAGCTCCATTGGAGTGGCATCGGTACAGATATCAATATCTGTAAATGTTCTTTTTAAATATAAATCTCTAGGATAACCTCCAACCATGTATGCTACATATCCATAACTACTGATTTTTTCTAATAATCTAAGTGCGGTTTCGTACATTAATTCATCTCCATTTTTATATATTAAAAAAAGGCATCAAAGCCTTAGTTTAATGCATCTTTTAATTTTGCGCCAGCTTTGATAGAAACAGCTGTTCTTGCAGGAATAGTTACAGCCTCACCTGTTCTTGGGTTACGACCTTGTCTAGCTTCTTTGTGCTGAGTTGCAAATGTGCAGAAACCAGTTAAAGTAACTTTTCCTTCATTTTTTAATCCTTCTACAATTCCATTTAATACAGCATCTAATGCTCTAGTAGCATCTGCTTTAGTCATTCCTGTTTCTTCGGCAATATAGTTTACTAAATTTTGTTTTGTCATTT
>CALVIB010000024.1 GCA_944329375.1 uncultured Bacilli bacterium
AGTAGTTATACAGTTAGTGGAATAACATCAATATCAGTAGGTACAGTAAGAGGCGGAAGTATAAAATTATCAAAAAACAAATCGATAAATGGAGAAAACATTACATTTACAACATCTCCATCTAGTGGATTTTCATATGCGGGAGCAACAGTAGTATGTGGCAATCGTACACATAATATAAGTGGTACAACCGCAACAATAGGAACAATGGCTTTTTGTGATAATTCTGCAACTATTTATCCTAGTTGGCGAAAAAGCGATTATACAGTATTTAAATTAGATGTTACAGATTCATCTACGGCTTGGTTAAGTAGATATGATACAAATGCTTGGGCACCTACTTGGAATGTATATGCTTCACAAGCAGAACTTGATAAACATCCAGTATGGGCTACTTCACATAAGTATTATTTAACTATGGCTCATACAGACACTCGTCCTGTCAGAAGTCAGTTAACATCACAAAATTTATTTGATTTAACAGATTATAGTACATTATATGTTAGATATATACCAATGCATCATGCATCTCCTTGGGGAACAGGAATAAATATATTAGCTGTTATACCACAAAGTGCTGGTCAAAATGCATGGGTACATGCACAGAGTAATCAAATTAGTAGTAGTACGATTGCCGATGGAGAAAGTAGAAATTTCAATTTAAATATATCATCATTAAAAGGAAATTACTATTTAGGATTTCAAATGTTATCTACCGATGGTAAACCATATGGAGTAGATGCATTAGAAATGATTTTAAGAGGAACGACTTATTCATACACTAATAGAGGATAAAACTTAAAATAATTTAACTTGTTTTAAGTTTTTCTCTATCTAATTATAATTTAAGTAATTTTATGCTTCTTTTTTTTCAATATACAATGTATAATTATATCGGAGGACATTATGAAAAAAGTATTAAGTTTTATGTTGCTTTTCCTTATATTTATAGGAAAAGCAAACGCACTAGATTTAAACATTTCATCACAAAATGCAATTTTGTATAATTTAGATACCGGAGAAGTTTTATATGAAAAACAAGCTGATGAACAAAAATCAATTGCTAGTTTAACAAAAATAATGACAGCATTAGTTACTTTAGAAAGTGTTGATGATTTGAATCAACAAGTTGTATTGGAAAATGAAGATTTTAAAGGATTAGCTGAAGCTAACGCTGTAACAGCAGGCTTTACTAAAGGAGAAGTTGTAACATATAAAGATTTATTGTATGGATTATTACTACCATCAGGTGCCGATGCAGCCAAAGCTCTAGCTAGAAATATATCAGGGAGTGAACAAAAATTCATAAATAAAATGAATGAAAAAGCCAAATCACTAAAATTAAAAAATACTCACTTTAGTACAGTTATTGGATTAGATGATGATAAAAATTATTCTACTGCTAAAGAAGTTTCAATAATATTTAAAGAGGCATTAAAAAACAAAGACTTTAGAACAATAATAACAACAAAAAACTATACATCTACTGATGGTAAAATAACTTTTAAAAGTACCATTGATAATAATGCAAAAAAATTTGATATAGAAGTTCCATATATTTTAGGTGGTAAAACTGGAACTACAACAAATGCAGGTCTTTGTTTAGCTACAATTGCTAAAGAGAATAATGTAAATTACATGCTGGTAACATTAGGGGCACCATATGATAAAAAAGCTCCCCATCATATTGAAGATGCCAAAATTATATATGATTATTTCATTCAAAATTATGGCAATCACCTTATTGTAAATAAAAATAAATCCTTTAAAGAAATAAAAGTAAAATATACAAAAAATAATACATTAAAATTATATCCAGAAAAAAATATAACAAAATATTTAAATAACAATTATAATCAAAATGATATAAAGTATGTATACGATGGTAAACAAGAAATATCCGCTTTTGAAAAAAAAGGTAGTAAATTAGGAACACTAAAAATATATTATAAAAATAAAATAATTGATACTCAAATTATTACATTAAATCAAAATTTAAAATTTAGTTTAACTAGCTTTATTAAAGATAATATTATTCTTGTTTGTATATTAATAATTCCTTTAATATTGATAATAAAAAAAATAGCGAGCCATTGAACTCGCTATTTATATAATTCATTTTTTAATAATTCTAAATTAGAATTCATAATAGTAAAATAATTTTCTTTTTCTAATATTTGAGTTTCAGTTAGATTTGAAAGATTATTCCACTCCTGCACCTCTACCGTAGTGTTATCAATTAATTTTTGAACAGTAGAGTTATTGTTTTCATTAGCAATTGTAAATATGTATTTTATAGTACCGTTATTAATCAAATTAACAACTTGTCTATATATAGCATTAACATCATGATTCTTTTCATCTAAAGAATAAACAGTTAAACCATATTTTTCTAAATATTTAAATAAATTATTAGATGTTACAATTATTTTATTATTGCCATTAGAAATAACATCTTTTATTTTGGCATCTAAATTAGAAGCTTCAATTTTTAATTCTTCATAATTATCTTCAATCTTATTATTTAAATAATAACTATCAATATATTCTCCAAATCCTGTTTTAATATTTTGCGCCATCATTAGAAAATTAGATGGGTCTAACCATAATTCCTCAATACCATTAGTATATTCCATCGATAAAGTAGTATCTATGATTTTTAAATTTTTGTTGTTTTTTCTCATTTTTTCAACATATTTTTTTTCATTACTTAATCCATTAAAAATAAATAAATCAACGTTACTATAATCTTCAATTTGTTTATTTGTCAACTTATAACTTTCTATATTAACACCATTTGGATAAATACTTTTAATATCGCTAAATTCCCCATATAATCTCTGTGTAATATATTCAGATGGGTAATTAGTCGTATAAATCGTAATATCTTCCATATTATCATGTTTCAAACAACCTGTTAAACAAAATACGAAAATAAATAAAAATAAAATCCTAAATATTTTTTTCACATTTATCCTCCTTAATTACTGGGTCATATCCATAAGTACCCCAAGGATTACATCTTAAAATTCTTTTAAAAGCCATAATTGTACCTTTGAAAGAGCCATAAATCTCAATTGCTTCAATTGCATAATTAGAACATGTAGGAATATGTCTACAATAATTATGCCAAGGACCAGGTATTTTTTGATATAATTTAATTGTACTTATTAAAAATTTTTTCATATAATCTCCTAAATAATTATACTAAAAATATAGATAAATGTAAAACAATTTCAATAAAAGGTTGACAAGTAATTAAATAAAAAGTAATATATAGTACAAATTGAAAGGAAGAAAATATGGAAAAGCAAGAAAAACAAACCTTCTTACAAAGTCTAGATATAGAAGATTTAAAAGAATTACGTAAATTTTATAATCGTTATAATGCAGAAAAAAATTCAATAGAAGGAATAAAAAGAAGATTAAAAATGTGCGAAGATGACATGCAAAAAGAATTAAAACCAAGTAAAAAAGAAAGAGAATTAAAAGAAAATCTACACATAGTACAAAATTTTCAAAAAAAAAGAAAATATCCAGTTAAAGGCTCAATATCTGAAAGAACACAAATAAATGAATTAACAATTGATGGTAAAAAGTTTAATACAGAGCCTCTAGATAAAGCAAATTATTTAAGATTATTTTTTAAATTAAAGAAAAAATCAACATTTAATAATATCAAAGCTATACCATTATTTTTAAAAACATTGATAACACTCTTTTGTTTATTACTTATTGCCATGAATTTTCAAAATTTAAAAATAGTATATTTTTTATCTTTGATTTCTTTAGGGTCAATATGTGTATACGATATTATTAATATACTTAACCAAAATAAAAAGACTATTGTAACCCTTACAATTAAACCTAATGTTTCTCAAAAACAAATAAATGAATTTGAAAAAATATTAAAAAAAGACTATATTAAAGAAAAGGAAAACACTAAACAAGAATATGAGAACAATTTATTATTTTTAGAATCTGTTAAAGACATTTGCCAAAGAAGAATAGAATTACATCAAAATAACATAAAAAAATTAACTGATGAAATATTTAAAATTATAGGTTTAGGAAATTCCTTTAATGAAGAAGATTTGTTTGAAATACAGCCTATGATTAATGAAGAATATCAAAAAATATTAAAAAAATAAAAGTAAGTTAAAAGACTTATTATAAAAAAGTAAGTCTTTTAATTTTGTATTATAAAGGGTTTTAAAGTAAAAAAATAAATGATATAATATATAAGGTGATTTTAAATGGAACTATTAGAAAAATTAAAAATAAAACCGAACAATTTAAATCTTTATGAAACCGCTTTTTCACATACCTCCTATTCAAACGAACATGGAGTAAAAAGTTATGAAAGGTTAGAATTTTTAGGCGATGCAGTTTTAGAACTATTAATGAGCGATTACCTTTATAAAATTAATAAATACAACGAAGGAGAAATGACTAAAATAAGAGCCCATTATGTCTGTGAAACTGCTAACTATGAATATTCTATAAAATTAGGATTAAATCATTATCTAAAACTAGGTAAAGGAGAAGAAGAAAATGGAGGAAGAGACCGCAAAACAATAGTTTCAGATATATTTGAATCATTTTTAGGAGCATTATATTTAGACCAAGGATTAGAAAAAACTAAAGAATTTTTTTATAAAAATATTGTTCCAATCATCGAAAATCATGAAGTTGATTTCTTTGATGATTATAAATCAGCTTTACAAGAATTTGTCCAAACAGGTAAAAAAAGTTTAGAATATAAATTAGTAAATGAAACTGGTCCATCACATAACAAAAAATTTACCGTTGAAGTTATTATTGATGGTATTGTGTATGGAACAGGAACATCACATAGTAAAAAATCCGCTGAACAAAAGGCTGCCAAAGATGCCTTAAATAAAGCACAGAAAGGAAGATTAATATGGGAAGAGCATATGAAGTAAGAAAAGCTAGTATTCAAAAAACTGGAGCGGCAAAAGCTAAATTATATTCAATGTATGCTAGAGAAGTATATCAAGCCGCTAAAAATGGAGGTACCGAATTAGAAGGAAATCCAACTTTAAAAAGGTTAGTAGAAAAGGCTAAAAAAGAACAAGTTCCAAATGATATTATTAATAGAGCCATTGAAAAAGTTAATAGTGGAGCAGATGAAACATATACATCTGTAAACTATGAAATATTTGGACCATCAGGTTCAACCGCTATTGTCTCTTGTTTAACAGATAATGTAAATAGGTCAGTTAGTAGTATAAGAGCAGTTATTAATAAATGTCATGTTAAAATGGGTGCGCAAGGTAGTGTAAGTTACATGTATGACCATTTATGTATCGTAAGTTTTAAAGGATTATCTGAAGAAGAAGCCTTAGATGCCATTTTAGAAAATGGTTTAGATGTAAATGATATTGAAACAGAAAACGATGAAGTGATTGTATATGGTATGCCAAATGATTTAAATAAAATAAAAGAAGCATTATTATCTAAAAATCCTAAATTAGAATTTGATTTAGATGAAATAACAATGCTCCCAAAAGAAAAAGTAACCCTAGAAGGCGAAGATAAAGAAACCTTTGAAAAAATGCTTAAAATGTTAGATGAAGTAGAAGATGTTCAACAAGTTTATCACAATGTTGAATTATAATAACAATAGTTTTTCATCTATCTAGATAAAAATCAAATAACACAATAAAAGGATGATTGAAACCATCCTTTTTATTATACTTAAAACCTATTTCTTTAAAATTCCTGTAATTCCAAAAGAGTTCTTATATAAAAAATATCTAGGAGAATTAGTAATCAATTCAAAATCTCCAGCATATTCAATAACATTCGCATGAAAATTAAGCTTAAATTCATTTAATCCTTTGTATTTGTTGTTTGGTTTATTAATATTAGAAACGCCTCCTAAATGTAACTTTTTATAACCAAGTTTCGCATATCTTCCCATTAATTTCCAAATCATTAATTGCTTTGCTCCAAATCTCTTATATCTTTCATCATAACCATCAATAGCAAAATATACTTCATCTTGCCATTTAATAACCAAAGCTGATGAAGTTATAATACCTTCAGGATAATTTTTTAAATATTCAGTAGCTTCAGCTAATTGATTACGATATTTTACCACCATTTTATCAATATTTAACTTTTCACTAATTATTTTATCCGCATTACCTTTTTGAGAAATCAATTTATTACTAAGTTCAGTACTTTTTTTAGAATATTCATTATATTTTCCTTGAGTGTACTTTAAATAATCAGTAGTATCTAATTTACTATAATAAAAATCTATTAAATTGTCTTTTCCAAAAAAATTATATAAATCCATATAATATTGAAGACCCCTAGGATATTTTCCCTTAGTTTGTTCATATAAATATTTTAAATCCTCTATATTACCATGATATACTTTAATTCCATCACGAACAGCTTTTCTTATTTTATTACGGCAACTTCTGTCAATATTTCCAAACAATTTTACATAGTCTAAATCTAGATTAATATAAGCTTCAAATCTTGGTTTTAAAGCTTCAAAATAATTATTATATCCTAAATGAAAATATCCCATTTTTTTAAGTCTATTAAACGTTTCATCATACATACTATTACTTGTAATAGCATGTCCAATACTATTGTATATTTTTCTAACTATCATAGGATTAATTTTAATAGCTACAATATCCTTTTTACCTAAAAACTTTTTAATTAATTTAGTAAAATTTGAAACTAAATCATCATCATTATAATCGATTAAAAAACCTCTAGGCGCGAGAGCATATTTAAAACCATTTATCTTATAAACTAAAATTAAACTAGCAGCTTTTAAAACATTGCCATCCATTAGTCCTACAAACATAGTTGTATAATTTTCTTCATTCATTGTAAAAGCATAATAAGGTGTTTGATAAATAGAACCAGGTTTAAAGATTTTCGCAAACTCTAAAAACTCAGAATTTGAAAGTAATTTGATATGCATATAAACGCCTCCCACATTTATAATTATATCAGATAATGAAATTAATTCAAAAAAAACATAAGAATATTTCTCATGAATTTTTAGTTTAACTCTGTCTTGACATAATTATCACACATTGTCGATTCTTTTTCATCTTCTGCTTTGCAGCACGCTACCTTAATTTGTTTTAATTCGCATTTATCCTTTAAAGCATCACAGTACTTGCAGTCATAGACTGTACAGTTTATTTTTTGATTCATATTTTTACCTCCTTTAATATCATGTACATTTCTATAATAAATATTCATAAAAATAAAAAGTCCTTAATATATTTTTAATGGTGATGATATGAACAAAGTTGGTATTCCGCGTGGTTTGTTTTATTATTACTATGGCGATTTTTGGAAAGATTTTTTTGATAGCTTAAATATAACTTATGTAATAAGTCCAAACACCAACAAAGATATTATAGATAAAGGAGAAAAACTTGCTAACGATGAGATGTGTTTATCTTTAAAAACATATTTGGGTCATATAGAATACTTAAAAGATAAATGTGATTATATATTAGTTCCAAGAATTAGTAATTTTAAAAATAATAATCAGACATGTACTAATTTTTGGGCTGTATATGATATTGCTAAAAATTTATTTGAAAATAAGATTTTAAATTATAATATTGATTTAGAAAAACATCAGACATTAAAAAAAGGATTATATAAAATAGGTAAAGAGTTAAATAAAAATAAATATCAAATAAAAAAAGCTTATAAATATGCCTATATAAAAGAAAAAAAGAGAATTAAAAAGAATCATATTATTAATTTAAATAAATTAAAAAGTAAAAATTTAAAAATACTAATTGTCAGCCATCCTTATAATTTATATGATGAAATGATTGGTAAAGATATTTTAAATTATTTAATTAAAAATGAAGTTACCCTTATTTATTCAGATAAATTTGATTCCAAAATAACTAATAATTTAAGTAAAGAATTATCAAAGGATTTATATTTTAAATATAGTAAAGATAATTTAGGCTCTATCATATATTGTAAAGATAAAATTGATGGTGTTATATTTATATCTTCATTTCCATGCGCCCCTGATAGTTTAGCTAATGAACTTGCTATGAGAAAAATAAACATTCCTTATTTAAATTTAGTTATCGATGATACATCTTCTTTTACAGGAATAGAAACTAGATTAGAAAGTTTTCTAGATATGCTTGGAGGGATTAAATGAAAATAGCATTTCCACAAATGGGCGATTATTATGTTCCTGCAAATTACTTACTTTCACATATATTTCCAAATGTAAAAGTAATCAAAGCTCCTAAAATAACTAATAAAACAGTAGAAATAGGTACTAAGTATTCTCCAGAATTTGTATGTACACCATTTAAATATACTTTAGGAACAATGATAGAATGTTTAGAAGAAAAAGCCGATATTTTAATTCAAATGGGTGGTGGATGTAGATATGGTTATTATGCAGAGGTGCAAGAAAAAATTATTAAAGATATAGGTTATGAATGTACCATAATTAATTTAGTTACAGAAGGAGTTACTAGATTTAAAAGGATAAATAAGTTGTTGAAAATTATAAATCCAAAATACTCTAAAATAAAAGCTTTATATTATAGTTTTATTACATTTAAAATGGTTAAATATATGGATGAGATAGATAATTATATTAGAGAAAATATAGGTTTTGAGATAAAAAAAGGTACTTTTGAAAGTCTAAAAAAAGAAATGCTTATAGAATTTTCTCATATTAAAAGATATAAAGAATTAAAACAAACATATAAAAAATATTTAAATAAATTCCATAAAATAAAAATTCATAAACCAGATAATAGGATTAAAATTGGAATAATAGGAGAGTTATATACTATAATGGAGCCATTTTCTAACTATTTTTTAGAAAAACAGTTAGCTAAACATCATATTGAAATTAAAAGGTTTACCAATGTTCATTATTTGTTATTCGAAAAAGCAAAAAAAACTAAAAAATACAAAAAATATGCTAAAGAATATTTTAAATATAATATGGGAGCTGATGCTTCTGATAATATCGCAAGATGTAAATACTTATGTGAAAATGATTACGATGGAATAATTCATATTAAATCATCTTTCTGTACGCCTGAAATAGGAGCTATGCCTATAATTAATAAAATTGCAAGTACATATCAAAAACCAGTTTTATTTTTTAGTTTTGATACCACCACTTCAGAAACGGGAATTAAAACTAGATTAGAAGCTTTTTATGATATGTTAGAAATGAGGAAAAACAAATGAAAGAATGTTATTTAGGAGTTGATATTGGTTCTATTTCAACCAAAGGAGTTATCATAGATAATGATAATAATATTTTAACCTCTAGTTATATTTGGACTGAAGGTAATCCCGTTCAAGCTGTAAAAAAATTATTAAATATTTTAAAAGATAAAATACCTAAAGATTATAAAGTAAAAGGTATTGGCACAACAGGAAGTGCAAGAAAATTAATTGGTTTAATGTTAAATGCTAATATTGTAAAAAATGAAATAACAGCGCATGCCATTGGAACATTAACCTTTTATCCTAATGTTAGAACTATTTTAGAAATTGGTGGCCAAGATTCTAAAATAATTTTGATAAAAAATGGAATAATAACAAATTATGCCATGAATACTTTATGTGCGGCTGGAACAGGTTCATTTCTATCTAGTCAAGCTAAAAGACTCGGCATAAATGTAGAAGAATTTGGAGATTATGCTTTAAAATCTAAAAACCCTGTAAAAATAGCTGCTAGATGTACAGTATTTGCGGAATCCGATTTAGTTCATAAAGCTGGGGTAGGTTATCCTAAAGAAGATATAATTGCTGGACTTTGTAAAAGTGTCGTTTTAAATTATTTAAATAATGTTGGTAAAGGTAAAAAAATAATCCCACCAATTATTTTTCAAGGTGGGGTTTCCAAAAACAAAGGAGTAGTTAAATATTTTAAAGAAATATTAAAAGAAGATATTATAGTTGATGAAAATAGTCATTTGATGGGAGCTATTGGTATAGCTGTTTTAGCTAAAAAAAATAAAAACGGAAATGAATATTCATTAGAAATGCAAAATTTAAAATTTATAACTAAAGGTTTTGAATGTCATAGATGTTCTAATAACTGTGAACTTCTTAAAATATATAGAAATGATGAGTTAGTTGACTCATGGGGAAGTAAATGCGGTAAATATTAAAATTTTTAAATCATTTTAATATTAACTTTTTTTCATCTAATTTTTCATGTTTTAGAAAAAATTCTATATTAAATTCACTATAAACTTCAAAATTGTTTTTTACTCCAATTTGTTTAAAAAAAGCATTATGAATAAAACCACCACCAAATAATAATTCCATTTCTAACATTCCAGGATTTTCTTGATTACCAAAACATAAATCGCTAAGAGATGGTACATTAATAAAATAATTATTTCGTTTAATCTTAACTAACATTTTATGATGGTGTCCTTCTAAAATAAGTTTATTAGGAATTGACTTAAAACCCATTTCATTTATAGGATGATATAAGGCAAATTGGTCTTTTTCAACATTAATTAAAGAAAACTCATAACCCGCACTTATTAAATCTTGTCTACTATTTGAAAGGGCTAAAGATATATCTCTCCCATATTTATTAGAACAATAATCATGGTTGCCAAAACAAATGAAATTCAAAATATAATTATCGTGAGGATAGTTATTAATCACTTTATCTATTTGTCCATCAATATTAAAAATATTTTGAGTACCTTTAGTAAAAGAGCCATCAATTATATCTCCACAATTAAAAATAATATGTATATCATGGTCTCTCGCATAATCATAAGCCTTATACAAATAACTTAAATTTTCCAAAGTATTACCTATGTGAATATCTGAAATAACCAAAGCCTTAAATTTAAAATCATTACACAATTTAATATTTATAGTATGATTACTATTATCTTCTTCAAAATCGTATTTTATCTCTCCATCATCATAATAGATTGGTCTAATAAAATATCCTTCATTTTTAAGCTTAATAATTTTTTGATGCACTTGTCTAGAACTAAGCCATAACTTATAAGATATTTCATTCAAACTACAGCCCGCATCAATCATCTCAAATATTTCTATTTCTTTTTCAGTCATAAAACACCTCTAAAATTATTGTAAACAAACAAGTAAAAAAAAACAATATAAAATTTTAATATATTATAAAACATTTGACATTCATCATAAACTAGTGTATAAGTTATATTAGTCAAAAAGGAAGTGAACAAATGGGTAAAAGTTTAGTCATTGTGGAATCTCCCACAAAAGTAAAATCAATTAGTAAATATTTAGGTAATAATTATATTGTATCTTCTAGTAAAGGCCATATTAGAGATTTATCAACCAAAGGTAAATATGGTTTAGGAGTAGATATTGAAAATCATTTTAAACCTGACTATAAAACAATAAAAGGTAAAAAAAGTGTTATAAATGAATTAAAAAAAGAAACAAAACAAGCTGACAAAGTATATCTTGCAACCGACCATGATAGAGAAGGGGAAGCTATCGCTTGGCACCTTTATGATTGTTTAGACCTAAAAGATAAACCTTATAGTAGAGTAACATTTAACGAAATTACAAAAAATGCTATCTTAGAAGCTATGAAACATGAAGGCAAAATTGACCAAGATTTAGTAAATAGTCAGGAAACTAGAAGAATATTAGATAGAATAATTGGTTTTAGATTAAGTAAATTGATTCAGTCTAAAACTGATGGCTCATCTGCTGGTAGAGTTCAAAGCGTTGCCTTAAAATTAATTGTTGATAGAGAAAGAGAAATAAAAGCCTTTAATCCAGAAGAATATTGGACAGTTCAAGCTGATTTTCAGGATTTCCAAGCTGATTTATTTGCCCAAAATCATAAAAAAATAGAAATAAAAACCGAAAATGAAGCTAATGAAATTTTAAATAAATTAACTAAAGCTTTTGAAATTGAAAGTGTAGATAAAAAACAAAAAAACAAACAATCAAAGCCACCTTTTACGACAAGTACCTTGCAGCAAACCGCATCAAATAAATTAAGATTTTCATCAAGAAAAACCATGAGTGTTGCACAAAAATTATATGAAGGTATCGATTTAGCACATGAAACAGTTGGTTTAATCACTTATATGCGTACAGATTCCATTAGATTATCTAATGAATTTATCGCTGAAACCTATAAATTTATTGAAAACAAATATGGCAAAGAATATACTGGACCAGTCAAAATAAGTAAAAAAACCGAAAATGTTCAAGATGCTCACGAAGCTATCAGACCAACCAGTATTGAAAGAACTCCAGAAAGCGTTAAACCATACTTAACCGATGACGAATTTAAATTATATAGATTAATTTATTATAGAGCTTTAGCTAGTATTATGGCTCCTGCTAAAGTAGAAGGAACAACCGTTATTTTAAATAACAATGACTATAACTTTAAAGCAACAGGTCAAGTTATTATCTTTGATGGTTATTTAAAAATATATAAAGATTATGAAGATACAAAAGATGCAATTTTGCCACCTTTTGATGAATATAATTCAAAAATAATTGTTTCAAAAGATATTACTAAAGAACAACACTTTACAGAGCCACCAGCTAGGTATACCGAAGCTAAACTAATCAAAGAAATGGATGAATTAGGTATTGGTAGACCTAGTACATATGCCACAATAATTGACAATATTAAAAATAGGGGATATGTAAATCTAGTAGACCGCAAATTTGTTCCAACTGATATTGGTTTTGAGGTAACCGATAAACTTCAAGAATGTTTTAGTCATCTAATTAACGTTAAATATACTGCTAATATGGAAACAGATTTAGATAAAATTGCTGAAGGAAAAGAAGTGTGGTATAAAGTCTTAGAAGATTTTTATAAAGAATTTGAACCAGCTGTTAAAGAAGCTTTTGATAAATTACCTAAAAAAGAAGCTGAAAAAACAGGCGAGATGTGTCCAGAATGTGGTCATCCATTAGTTATTAGAAAAGGTAAATATGGCTCATTTGTTGCTTGTAGTAATTTCCCAGAATGTAAATACATAAAGCAAGAAAAAAAAGAAGAACAAATTATCTGTGACTGTCCAAACTGTGATGGAAAAATAATAGAAAAGAAAACTAGAAAAGGCAAAACCTTCTATGGCTGTAATAACTATCCTAAATGTAAAACAGCTTATTGGGATAAACCAACTGGCGAAAAATGTCCAAATTGTAATGAGATGTTAGTAGAAAAGAAAAACATTATCAAATGTTCTAAATGTGATTATACAAAAGATTTATGAAAATAGAAAAATTAAATTATAGCAAATTAGATAAGAACATGAAACAAACACTAGTTGGCGAAGAGGTTAAAAATGGAAACTGTATTTATTATAGAATATATGATAAATTAAACTATGATTTTTGGGTTTTTAGTAATGAAAATAATCGGCTAATGATAAGAATTATTAAACCAGATATAATGGAAAATAGCAAAATAATGGAATTGATTTTTAAAACATTACAAAATGATTTTAAATATATAACGTTACATATCCCAGTATATTTAACAAAATCAAATAATTTAGCTACTAAATATGATTTTAGATATGAAAATTTTTATGAAGCTATTACATCAAAACAAGAACTAGTAAAAATAAATATATATAAAAAAGATTTACGTTAATTCTGCGTAAATCTTTTAATTAAACCAATTATCAAATGAATACTTAAACACTCTATAAGCATACTTTTTAGCTCCATATGTAAACTGTTTAATTAAATTTCCATCTTCATCATATTCGCCAAATGAATTATCCATACCACTACCGACAATTAAATTATCATCATAAATCTGCACGCTGCTGACAATACTAGAATAAGGAATCTCTAAACTCTCATCAAGTTCATATGTCTTATCTTCATCATTAACTTTATATTTATAAAAATAAGATGTTTCTCCTTCCTCATAACTTCCAACATCAGGATAATTATCCCAATTTAAATCAGGTCTTGTAACAATAGAGCCATAGTTATTATTAAACATATATAAATAATATTCATCATCATCTAAAGGCATATATGTAATTGCATGTTGTCCCGCACTATCTATAAAACTGCCTTTTTTAGTATAAAGTAAATCTTTATAACTAGTTCCTTCTAACATACTTTCATTTGTAATCAAATATTTAATAGTAGGATTATTTTTATAATCAGATAAATAAATAATTGTTGAAAGCTCTCTTGAACTTAAAATCAAATCATCATCCTTTAAAGTTAAACTATTTAAATGTAACCAATCTAAAGTTTTGTTATCCTCTAGTAAAATAGCTTTTTCATATAATTCTGGAAGTAAATCTTTCATATCAATTATATTATCAATTTTTCCATTTTCAAGATTAAGTGAAATAATGACATCTTCTTTAGTATCAGAGCCAACCTCATCTACTAAAATAACTAAATTATTACCATCTAAAATCATATCATGATGCATTCTATATTTTCCTAAATCGTACATTTTTTCAATCTTACCTAAAGAATTAACCTTCATAATTCCACGGCTTTCATAAGGGTAATACATATATCCATCATCAAATATAATTCTATCAGCTCTATAATCATCTAAAATAAGTTCATTTCTTAAAACGCCATTATTATCATATAGATAAACATTAGCTTCATAATTTTTATCATGTCCTAAAACAGTATATAATCCTTCAGTTAAATCCTCATCACTTGAAGATGTTTCTTCAAGTTTTAAATCAACATCTGCTTTAATATCAGGAGTAGTAATTTCTTTTATTACACTCTCTCCATTTGAACTTATAGTCAAAGTATTTGTTTTCCCAGGAATAAATCCAATTAATTGATATTCATTATCTTCTCCTAAATCATGTTCATAATCCTCATATCCATCTACACTAATAGTATAATTTAAATTATCATAACTATTACCTAAATATACATAATAAGATTGACTTGCCGTACCATAAGGATTATATATAATTAAAGGATTTTCTAAAGAATAATTATCATCATCTTTTAAATTTTCAATTTTATTTTCAATAGTATCTTGATAAACCAAATTAAAAATAGATATATCTTCATTAGTGTTAATAGTATTTACTTCATATACTCCCTCTTCATTTTCTTCTAAAGCAATATGTCTATTCATCCAATTTTTATTTTCTAATTTTGTATCATCATAATATTGATAATATTTATACACCCCAAATCCTAATCCGCCTAAAACTAAAATAATTAAAAGTCCTATCAAAAATTTCTTTTTATGTTTTTTCATATCCATCTCCCTCAAATATAGGATAACCAATTTATGTGAAATTTATTTGAAAAAATCATAATTTACTAAAATTCATTTAACAAAAAATATAAAATAATTAAATATTGAAATTTCATACCAACTCTTATAGTCATTACTAGGTAAAATATATATAAAATATGGTATAATGGGAAAGAGGTGGGATAATGAACTACGATTTAGAGATGGAGCGTCAAATACAAAACTTATCAGAAAAAAAATCACTTCTATTGCATGCCTGTTGTGCGCCATGTTCATCAGCTGTTTTAGAAAGACTAACTGACTACTTTGATATTACCATTTTTTATTATAACCCTAATATAACAGATAAAAAAGAATATCAAAAAAGACTAAGCGAAATAAAAACATTTGTCCAAAAACTTCAAAAAAACAATATCAAAGTTCTAGATGGAAGATATAATCCGCAAGAATTTTTTGACATGTCAAAAGGATTAGAAGAAGAAAAAGAAAGAGGAAAAAGGTGCTACAAATGTTATGAATTAAGACTAAGAGAAACCGCACAAGTAGCACAAAAACTCAATTTTGATTATTTTACAACAACACTTTCCATCAGTCCTTATAAAAATAGTAACTGGTTAAATGAAATAGGGGAAAATTTGAATTTTGAGTATAAACCAACATACTTATATGCTGATTTTAAAAAGAAAAATGGATATAAAAGAAGTATTGAACTATCCAAAGAATTTGGCCTATATCGTCAAGATTACTGTGGCTGTATTTACTCAAAACTGAAAAGAGATAAAGAAAATAACATTCAAACATCATCTTTTCAAGGAAAACTAGTAAATTACTATGATATATTTTTCTTAAAAAATAGCAATTTTAAAAAAGAAATAAATATACTATTAAAATTTTTAGAAGAAAACAATATAAAAACTATATTAGATGTTGGCTGTGGTACAGGAGAACATGATAAATATCTAAAAGAAAATAACTTAAAAACAGAAGGAATAGATATAAGCCCAGATATGATAGAATATGCTAAACGTAAAAACAAAGATATATTTTATGAATGTTTAGATATTACTAAAAATATCCCACAAAATAATTATGATTGTGTAATTGCCTTATCACATGTAATAGATTATCAATTAACAGAAGAAAAAGCAAAAGCTATGATAAAAAATATATATCAAGTATTAAACAAAGATGGATTTTTTTACTTTAACTTTTATAATTTAAAAGGTATTATACATCATGGCCTATCCTATCAAGAAAAAACAATTACTGATAAAGAAATTACAATAAAAAGAAAATCAAATGCGACATTAAATTCAAAAAACATTCTTGATTTAGAATATTTCTATTATATACAAGATAAAAATAAAAATATAAACATAAACATCAAAGAACAAATTTCTTGTTTCAAAATGGAAAATATAATTGAACTATTAGAAAAACATAATTTTAAAATAATAAATATATTTTCATATTTAAAAGACAATCTTGATGAAAATGATTGGAATATTGGTATTATTTGTCAAAAAAAATAATAAATATATAAAGTAGAATTTTATTAATTTCAATACTTATCATTAATTGTAATAATACTAAAACAACTAACTTGCTAATACATAGTTGTTTTTTTATATAAAAAAAGCCCTGCAATTGATGTGAACCCTGTTTGGTAGACATCATAAAAAAACCGGGTTTAAAAAATCAAGGGCGAACGAAGTGAGTTCATC
>CALVIB010000025.1 GCA_944329375.1 uncultured Bacilli bacterium
GTTACAAAAGAATTTGCTAAAGCAACTCCCCCTGTATTTCCACCAGTACTATTAATAATTGACCCACCATTCATAGTAGTATTCCTACTAAACTTAATATTATTATATTTCTTTTCTTTTTCCCTCTATGCATATCATCTACTCCTCTATTATATGTTATCAATTCTTACTATCATTTATTGTCATATATTATAATAATTATATAACACGAACGTTCTTTTTGCAAGACGATTGTATTACAATCTAAGCACTTATTTTGCAATGCTTTTGTATTATGATTAAATAGGAGGTTTGCTTATGGCATTTAAAATTAAACCAGATAGAAAAGAAACTGATACTAAAACAATTAGATTTCCTATAGATTTAATCAATGAAATCGAAAAAGCTTTAGTTGGAAAAAATGCTACTTTTTCAGCTTTTGTTATACAAGCTTGCGAATATGCTTTAAAAAATATGGAGGTGGAAGAAAAAAAGAAAGTAAACTCTTAATTTTAAAATTTACTTTTTTTATTTAATTAATATTGTTATAATTAAATCTATAACAAATAAAGTACTTAATGTTATTGTCATTATTTTAGGAATCTTAATTACGATTTTGTCTATTATAGGTTTTACAAAACAAATTATAAATATGCTGGTGATACCCCATATTAATGACATTTCTAAAGATATGTATTTACCAATATTAAATTTATAATTTTTATAATTCCATAATGTTTCATTAAACATATTTTCTATTAATATTCCACCTAACCATTCTATAAATGTTAAAACTAGTGTTAAGATTATAAAAGTCACTAATGTTTCTATTAATTGACTTCTATGCATTTTTTTAAATATTTTATTAGAAATAATTATTGTTAATATTGCGCCTATTCCATATATTGGTGTCCACGGTCCATATAAAATTCCACTTGAAAAATGGTTGCTTATTATCAATGTAAATATTCCTTCTACTATAAATCCAAGTATTGAGTATATAAAAAAACAATTAAGTAAGTACATATTAATCACCTTAATTAGTATGTACACTTAACTGTTTTTTATATATTTTATTAGCCTTTTGTTTTATTTTTTCTTTTGAACAATCTATTCATCATATTTTGTGCTTTGATAATTGCTTATTTCATAATGATAATCTATAATAAGGATATCCGTATATTCCAATGATATACCTTATACATTAAATCTAAAATGACAGATATCACCATCTTGCATGACATAGTCTTTTCCTTCTAATCTTAATTTTCCAGCTTCTTTTACTTTTAATTCTGTGCCATATTTTTTTAAATCATTAAAACTCATTATTTCAGCTTTTATAAATCCTTTTTGAAAATCTGTATGAATTATACCCGCACATTCTGGGGCTTTCATACCTTGTTTATAAGTCCAAGCTCTTACTTCATCTGGTCCTGCTGTTAGATAGGTTGATAGCCCTAATAATTTATAAGAAGATTTTATTAATTTATCTAATCCACTTTCTTCAATACCTAAATCTTTTAAAAATTCTTTTTTATCTTCATCATCTAATTCAGATAGTTCAGATTCTATTTTGGCGCATATAACTACTACTTCAGCATTTTCTTTAGATGCGTATTCTTTTAATTTTTTTACATATTCATTTTCTTCATTGATTTCATCTTCATTTACATTAGCAACATAGATTATTGGTTTTAAGGTAAGTAAGTTAAAGGGTTTTAATATTTTTAATTCTTCTTCTGATAATTCTAAATTCCTTGGGTTTATATTTTTTTCTAAGTTTTCTTTTAGTTTTCCTAATAATTCTGCTTCTTTCATTGCTTCTTTATCGTTTGCTAGTCTTGCTTTTTTTCCCATTTTATTTAATCTATTTTCAATTACTTCTAAATCAGCTAATTCTAATTCTACATTGATTACCGAAACATCTCTTATAGGGTCAACATTGCCTGATACATGGGTAACATTAGTATCTTCAAAACACCTAACTACCTCACATATAGCATCTACTTCTCTTATATGAGATAAAAATTTATTACCTAATCCTTCTCCTTTAGATGCACCTTCTACTAAACCCGCAATATCTGTAAATTCAAAGGTTGCGGGTATTGTTTTTTTAGGTTTATATAAGTTTTCTAAAAAAGTTACTCTTTCATCTGGTACTGTAACCATTCCAACATTAGGTTCAATTGTTGCGAAAGGGTAGTTAGCGGCTAAAATATTTTGTTTTGTTATTGCATTAAATAAGGTTGATTTACCAACATTGGGTAAACCGACAATTCCTGCTGTTAAACTCATTTCCATCACCAGTAAGTATTATAATTTATTATAAGAAAAAAGTCTAGTTTTCACTAGAATTTTTATACAAGATATCTATATCAACATATCCAGCTATTCCATCTATTTTACCATCATCACATATTTGCCACATGAAATATTCTCCTTCATAGTTAGTTTGAGTTGTATAATGAGCAAGCCATACTGGGGCAGTGTGGTATTTCCATATGGCATTTAAATAATTTTTACTACCGTATAAAACGCCTTTATAACCAGCTTTATCTATTGTTTCAATAAATGTATTAGCTATTTCATTTAATCCAAAGATACTTAATTCCATTTCATTAAGAGCATCAAAACTTTCAAAATCAAAGACTATTGGTAATGATATATCATAATTTTTTATTTGTTTTATTATCCAATCAGCTTGTTTTTTTGCTTCTTTTTCACTATCGGCATATGAATAAAAATATACCCCTACTTTTAAATCATTGTTTAATGCATTTTCTATATTTTGCTTAAAATAGGAATCTATTACATATTCTCCTTTTGTACCTTTTTGTGAACCAACTCTAATCATAACAAATGAAGCCCCTGCTTCTTTTACTTTAGTAAAGTCAATATTTCCTTGCCATTTAGATACATCTATTCCTATTTCGTTATTTTCATTTTTATAGTTATTTAATACTTCTTTGAAATCTGTATATGTTGGCTCGGATGGAGTAGGGGATGTATTAGGTGTTACTGGTTCATAAACTGTTAAAGTAAAATCTTTTTTAAATGTATTATTATTACTATCTTTAGCTATGTATGTTAAATTATAGATTCCTTTGGTATTTATATCATAGTTTCCTTCTATGGTACAACTTGGTTTATTATCATAGTTATCCACACACATGATTTTACTTTTTAAATCTATATCTGTACCAACTTTAGTACTATAATTATTACTTAACCAAACTAAAGGTTTTTCTGTATCGACTATTTCTATTTCAAAGGTACCTCTTCTTTTTTTATTATCTTTATTTAAGTAGATAAATTCTAAGGATTGTTTGCCTAATTTTTTATTATTTATTTGACTTTTTTTGATTATTTTTCCTTCTATATTTTCTATGTAATCTTCAAGGTTTGCTTTTGTATAAACTTCTAAGGTTAAATCTTCTTTTAAAGTAAAACCACTATTATCATCTACTATTCTATTATTTAAATAAATTATTAAACTTGCTAGAGCTATGATTAAAATAATGATAAATATTATTATTTTTATTTTTTTAGACATATAAACACATCCTTTATTTTTATTTTATCAAATTAGATTAAAAACTCCAACTATAAAGTTGGAGCAGCTGCAGTTGGTCCTAGAGGAAGACCTATAACAAAGAAACCGATTACTATTATAAACCAAACAACAGTGAATATTAAAGCAGTTGGTCTTAATAGTTTTAATGTTCCAAATACTGTTATTTTATTACTTTCTTTATTATTATATTTTTCTAAGAAAGCAAGCATAATTATGAAATAAATGAAAAATGGAGTTATTCCTTTTCCCACACTATCAGCGGCTTTAAATATAAATTGAGTAAAGTCTGGTGTGATGTTTGCTTTCATGAATAAAGGAACTAAAATAGGGGATGCTAGTGTCCATTTGGTAATGGCATCTGGTATTAGGAATGACATTAAAATTATAACTAAGAACATGGTTACAATTAATGGTATTCCTGTGAATTCAAGGTTACTCATGAATGAAATTAACCAAGATGCGACTACAGTTCCTAAGTTAGTCCAATTTAAGATACTTATTAATAATGAAGCAAAGAACATTAGTATAAACATGTAACCCAAATTATCGAATTCTTTTGATAAAGCAACACTAAAATCATTTGTATTTTTAATATTTTTAGATATAAATCCATATATTCCTGAACAAATCATCATTACTATTAAGAATACAAAAGCAAAGGCATCAGTAAATGGGGCATCTGGTCCTAATAACTGAGCTACATAATCTCTTTGGGTATTATCTAATAATAATCCTGAACCTGGTAATCCTGGTATTATTGTGTATATAAATATTAACATTAAGATTATAAAAGCTATTGTACTAAATAATAATCCTTTTTTAGATATTACTAGTTCATCTTCTTCTTTAATTGATTCTTGAACTTTTGGTCTTAATATATTTTCAATAATTATTGTTCCAACTATTGACAATACAAATGTAGCAACTACCATGGCATATGAATTTGACCAGGCATTAAACACATAATTTTCATCAACGTCAACAACAGCGGCAGCTCTTGTTAATAGTCCTAGTTGATAATCGTCATAGTTAAATACTAACCCAGCACCATATCCCATACTTACACCTATGAATGCAGTTAATATTCCAAGCATGGAATTTCTTCCTAAATATTGATATATTACAGCTGATAATGGTAAAACTAAGATAAAACCATATTCTCCTAAAAATGAAGATATTATTCCAGCAAATAAAGTAAAGAATGTTACTACACCTGGTTTTAATCTTCTAAGTGGGGTAAACATAGCTTTAAATAGGCCACTTGCTTTACCGATTGATACAGCCATTAATGATATTATTAATAGTACTAATGGTTCAAAGTTTTTGAATGTTTCTACTGGAGATGAGAAAAAGTATTTTAATCCTTCTTCTGAAAAGACACTTCTAACTGTTACCATTGATGTTTCAAGGGTTTGGTTGGTTATACTTGTTACTTCCCCTTCAACGCCGATAGCTGAACAAATAGCACTTATAATCATAACGGATATTGTTAAAATTATAATTGTTATAACAGGACCTAATAGTAGTTTTTTCTTTTTTTTCATAGATGTCCTCCTTAAAGTTTAATTATTTTTTTTAATTTTTTATTAAATTCTATTCTTGGGAGCATGATACTTCTTCCACAGCCTAAACATTTTATTTTTATATCTGCACCTAACCTTGTTATTTCCCATTCATTATTTCCACATGGATGGGCTTTTTTCATTATTACAATACTACCTAATTTATATTCAGGCATTATGAACATCAATCTTATTATAAGATAAGGTTAGGTTATTGGCTTCGGCTTCTTTTAATATTTCTTTTAAGAATATACGATTGAATTCAAAGTTTTTCATTGGAGCCACTTCAGCTTCTACGCGGTATACTACTGAATCATTTGTTAGTTCTTCTATTCCTAAAATGGTAATCGGTCTTTTTAAATAATTTACTTTTTTTGTGGCGTTATTTATTGCTGTTTGAAGAACTGTTTCGGCTTGTTCGATTGAATTATCATAAGATAAACCAACATCAATTACACATACAGCTGGCATGACACTATAATTAATTACTTCATTTATATTTCTATTGGCTATGATTTTTACTTCACCTGTATAAGCTCTTATTTTAGTTATTTTCATACCTAAATATATTACATTTCCTCTAAATCCTTTTATTTCAACATTATCTCCAACTTTAAATTGATCTTCGGCTAGTATATCAGCTCCACCAATAAAGTCTTTTAACATATCTTGCATAGCAAGTCCCGCAACCGCACCAGCTACTCCTAATGAGGCTACTAAAGCCTTGGTATCTACACCCCAAGCAGCTAATATCATTAAAAGGGCAATTGCAATAATAATATATTTAGCAACATTTGTTAATATTGTTAATAAGGTTATTACTTTTTTATTTGAATGATGTCTAGCTTTTTTTAAGAAGACTTTAGATATTAATTGTTTTAAAGCCATATAAAAAAGAAAAGCAAAAAGTATAATACATATTGTTGTGATTACTTCTTTAGTTAAAATTTTTTCCATCACATTACTCCTTTATATTTAATATTTCTAGTATTCTATTTAAGTCAGCTGTATTTGTAAAGGATATTTCAATTTTTTTGTCTTTTATTTTTACTTTGGTATCTAGTTTCTCTCTTAGTAAATCTTGAACATAAGTAAATTCGTTGTTTTTTGGTTTTCTTACTGTTTGATGTTTTTTTTGAACATTTTCGCTTTTTTCTTCAACATCTCTAACGGTTAAACCTTTTTCAGTGATATCTTCAGCCATTTTTACTATTTCGTCTTTATCTTCTAATTTACTTAGTGCTCTAGCGTGTCCCATTGTTAGTTTACCTGTTGATACCATGTCTTGTACTTCGCCTGGAAGTCTAAGTAAACCTAACATATTAGTTACATGACTTCTACTTTTGCTTACTTTTTTGGCTAATTCTTCTTGAGTTAAGTTTAATTTTTCGATTAAACTTTTATATGCTTTAGCTTCTTCTAAGGCATTTAAGTTTTCTCTTTGTAAGTTTTCTAATAATGCAATTTCAGCCATTTTGTCATCACTAATTTGTCTAATTATGGCTGGTATTGTTTTTTTACCAGCTATTTTACTAGCTCTTAATCTTCTTTCTCCAGCAATTACATCATAACCTTTGATACTTTTTTTAACTATTATTGGTTGGAAAACACCGTTTTCCTTGATTGATTCGGCTAATTCATTCAAAGCATCTTCATCAAATATTGTTCTAGGTTGATATGGATTTGGTCTTAAATCATCAATATTTAGTTCAACTATTTCTTCATGTTTTGTATCTTCATAGATGTTTTTTTCAAATTCACTAACATTATTTACGTTTAAGTTATCTAAATCAAATAACTGTTCTAGGCCTTTACCTAAAGCTCTTCTACTTTCCATTTCTTGAAATCACCTCTTTAGCTAAGTTTATATATGCTTCAGCTCCACGACTTTTTGAATCATAATATATTATTGGTTTTCCATGACTTGGAGCTTCAGACAATCTAACTAATCTTGGTATGATTGTATCATATACTCTTTCTTTGAAATAACTTTTAATATCTTGAACAACTTCTAAACCTAAATTAGTTCTATTATCTAGCATTGTTAATAAAACACCTTCAATGTCTAGAGTTGGATTTAATGTTTTTTGTGCGAGCATAATTGAATTTAATAGTTGCATTATTCCTTCTAGGGCAAAGAACTCACACTGAACGGGAATGATTACTGAATCTGAAGCAGTTAAAGCATTAGTTGTTAATAATCCAAGTGATGGTGGACAATCGATGATTATATAATCAAAGATTTGTTTTGCTTCTTCTAATTTTATTTTTAATTGTCTGTTTTTTGAAAATTCAGGATTCATTCTTGCTTTTTCAGCTAGTTCTAAGTCAGCACCAGCCAAACTAATTGTGGCTGGAATAACATAAAGATTTTTAAATTTTGTTTTCTTTAACACTTCTTTTAATTCAGCTTCATCAACTAAAAAATCATATATGCTTTTTTTTATATCTCCTTTGTCAATTCCTAATCCAGTTGTACTATTTCCTTGTGGATCTAGATCTATAAGTAAAGATTTTTTTCCTAAATAGCCTAAAGATGCAGCTAAATTTATACTTGAAGTTGTTTTACCAACTCCGCCTTTTTGATTGACAAGTGCGATTGTTTTTCCCATTTATACCACCAGTTTCTACATTATAGCTATATCCATTTTAACACATTGGCCAAAATAAATCTATGGTAAATGTGCATATATTAAAAAAACGCCTTATTTTATTTGGCGTTTTTCTTTAAAATGTTTTTCATTTGGTCATAGAGTTTATATAAATATTGTACATGATTTTCTAAGAAGAAGTAATGTCTTACATAAAAAAGTAAAACTATTAGAACAATATAAAGTATTATTAAAAATAGCCATGTTTTAAATGATATTATTACTGATAAAAATAAGAATAGTCCATAGAAAAGTGTTACTAACAAATGAATAAGCCGTTCGTGCTGGAAGAATTTTATTTTTGTTAAATGGTCTACAATATCTTGTTCAGTTATGTTTTTTGTTTTTATTTTTTCTTCAATTTCTTTTGTATAATTTTCTAAATATTCTCTCATTTCAATCTCCTTTTATTTTCTATAATTAATTATATCACAAATATCTTAAAATGAGTTATAATTATAGTGAGGTGATAATAATGGAGGTTTTTGAAGCTATTTCAAAACGTTTTTCTAATAGGAAGTTTTTAGAGAAACAAATAAGTAATGAAGACTTAAATAAGATTTTGAAAGCAGGTATGCAGGCACCAGTTGGTAGAGGCAAGTATGAAGATATGCATATTACTGTTATTCAAAATAAAGATTTATTAAATGAAATAAGTAATTTAGCTGACAGGAGTGTATTTTATAGTGCACCAACTTTAGTTATTATATCAGCTAGGGATGATGGACATGGTTTAGATAAAGAAAACAGTGCTTGTGTAGCTATGAATATGCTACTTTCTGCAACAGCTTTAGGTATTGGAAATATTTATTTAAATTTGGTTATTGGACTTATTAAGGAAAATAAAGAGGTTTTAAATAAGTTAAATTTACCAGAAGGATTTGTGCCTATTGTAGGTGTTGGTTTAGGATATGCGGATGGTAGTCATATTAAAAATCATGAAATAAGTATTGATTATATGTAAAAACAAGGAATTAATCCCTTGTTTTTTAAGATTTTAAATTTTTGATTTCATTTTCTGATAAACCTGTTGCTTTAGATATAATTTTTATGTCCATATTCATATTTAACATATTATGAGCAATTTCTAATTTACTTTCAATCTTGCCCTCTGCTTTGCCTTCGGCTCTGCCTTCTGCTTTACCTTCTGCTTTACCTTCTACTTTGCCTTCTTTTATTGCTTGTTTTCTATCCACTCTTTTTGCCCATTCATCTAATTCTTCTTTACTATACAAATCAATTAGTCTGACATCACGATTTAAGTCATCAATTATTTTTGCCATAGCCATCAAATCATCATCTCCTTTAGCTAGCTCTTTAAGCTCTTTTTTATTAGTAATTTGGAACATTACTATTGCTTTCTCTATTTTTGAAAGCTTTTCTTTACCATAATTATAATACTTTTCTAAAGGATTAGCCATATTTATGTGTATTCTTTTAAAATTTTCTTCATCAACATACCTTCCATCATCACTTTTTAAGGTAAATAAAGTAAATAATGTGTTACCATATTTTTTTACCATATTAAAATTTATTTGAACTACTTCTGAATTATCTACATCTTCGCCTGATAAATAATGTGAATAGGTAAGTTTATGATGATATAAATTATTTTTAGCGGATGAACTGGACTTTAAAAATCTATTAGCTTCTATATTAATTGTAGTGCCATCAACTTTAGCTAAAATGTCAGTGATTTTTTTCTTCTCTTTTTTATTTTCTACTGGCAATTCAGTATTAATGAAAATTAAATTTTCGGCAATAAAGGTTGGGGATAAATTAATCATATCACTAAGAATTAAAGACAGTAATCTTTTAAAGTGGGGGTGCTGGATAATGGCTTTAAATATTGTATCAGACATTGAAATCATATATTCATTTTTATTTGGTCTTTTAGTGGGTTTATCAGTTTTTTCTTTTGTGTTTATCATATACCTTCCTTTCTAAAGGGTAAAATACCTTCTATAAGATATATACGACGTTTATACCCCATTTTCCTTTTTATTTTAAAAAAAATACCATTTTTTAATTTTTGGTATTTAATATATCTCTTGCGGCAACTAATCCAGTAGCGGCAGCTGTTACAATGTTTCCAGCTTTTCCTGCACCATCGCCAATAAAATATACATCATAATCCTTTAATTTAAATTTGTTATTTGTTTCTATTTCATTACTGAAAAATTTTATTTCTGGTCCATATAATAATGTTTCTCCATTATTTACTCCTGGAACTATTTCATTTAATTTATCTAGCCCTTCAATTATGTTAGTTACTATTCTATAAGGTAACACTAAAGCTAAGTCACCTGCGACACAATCTTTTAGGGTAGGGGTAATAAAACCTTTATTTATTCTATTCCATGTACTTCTTCTTCCTTGTTTTAAATCTTTTAAAGTTTGGATTATTGGTTTACCATCTCCTAGAACATTTGCTATATGGGCAATACTTTCTCCATATTCTCTTGTGTTTGTGACTGGCTCGGTTAGATTTACTTTTGAAATAAAAGCAAAGTTACTATTATTTGATTTTATATCTTTTAAAGCATGACCATTTACACATATATATCCATAATAGTTTTCTTTGGCTACAAAACCACCAGGGTTGGTACAAAAAGTTCTTATTTCATCATTGTATGTATTTGTTTTGATGAATATTGTTGGATCATATATAACACTACATAATTTTTCTAATATTTCTTTTCTAACTTCGACTCTTACACCTATTTCAATGCTTTGAGATAGGTAAGGTATTTTATATTTATCTGCTAGAGCTTGCACCCATTTGGCACCTGTTCTTCCAGGGGCTACTATTACTTTTTTAGCTTTATAGGTTTCTTCTTTATTTTTTGTTTGACATTTTACTTCATGATTATCTTTAGAAATACTTTTAACATCTATGACTTTAGTTTGTTCTAGAAGGTTGACCCCTTCTTTTTTTAAATATTTTGTAAAATTTTCAATGTATTTTGGCAATTTATCACTGCCTAAATGTTTTTGCTTTATTAGTAATAATCTTGCACCTGTTAGGGCAACTTTACTTTTTATTTTGTTTGCTTCTTCTTGGTTTGATGGATATATTTTACTATCCATATCAAATTCTTTAAATATTTCTTCACAGTCATCAATTAGTTTATTAGCTGTATCTTCATCCATATACTTAAATAAATCACTTTTACCTAGTTTTGGAATAAAGTTTAGTTTACCATCAGAAAATGTTCCTGCTCCTCCATAGCCAGATAATATATTACATGGGTTACAGTTAATACATTTACCTGTTTTAGTCATTGGGCAAAATCTTTTTTCAGCAAATTTTCCTTCATCGATTAAAAGAATTTTTAAATTTTTATTATTTTTTATTAATTCATAGGAAGCAAATAGGCCAGCTGGTCCAGCTCCTACAATAATTACATCATACATTTTCATCACCTTAATTATTATATCAAAAAACAGGGCTTAGTTGTCCTGTTTCTCGTTTAATTTATCAATTAATTCTTTTTTAGTTAATTTATCATAATCTTTTATTTTTTCTTCTTTAGCTATTTCCTTTAAATCTTCTAAGCTAAGGTCTTCTAATTTTGCGACTGCAATATCTTCTTTTTCTTCTTGTTTTTCTTCTTTTAATGATTTTTCAAATTCTTCATGGACTTTTATATCTTCTTCTGGCATCTTACCATTTTCAACTAAGTAATCAATTTGTTCTTTAGTAATTGTTTCATATTCTAACAATGTTTCAGCAATTAGTTTTAACAAATCCATGTTTTCTTTAACTATTTTCTTAGTTACTTCATATTGTGTTGTTATGATTTTTCTAACTTCTTCATCAATTTGTTTTGCTACTTCATGTGAGAAGTTTTGGGCTTTGTTATAATCTCTACCTAAGAAGACACTTGATTGTTGTTCTTCGAATTGGATTGGACCTAAATCACTCATGCCATATTCTGTAACCATAGCTCTAGCTATTTTAGTTGCTTGTTCAAAGTCATTTTGAGCACCTGTTGTTACTTCGTTAAACATAATTTCTTCTGCTACACGGCCTGCTAGGAAACCACTAATTGAATCTAATAATTCTTTTTTAGTTCTTAAGTATGTTTCTTCTTTTGGAAGCATTAGGTTATATCCACCTGCACGTCCTCTTGGAATAATGGTTATTTTTTGAACATCGTTAGCACCATCTAGTTTAATACCTACTACTGCATGACCTGCTTCGTGATAAGCGACTGTGCGTTTTTCTTTTTCTGTATATTTATGACTCTTTTTAGCTGGTCCCATCAATACTCTATCGTGAGCTTCATCTATTTCAGCCATTGTTATAGCTTTTTTATTTCTTCTAACTGTTAGTAATGCAGCTTCATTTAATAAGTTTTCTAAGTCTGCTCCACTAAAACCTACTGTACGTTTAGCTATATTTTTTAGAGTTACATTAGGAGCGAATGTTTTACCTTTAGCGTGTACAGCTAAGATTTCTTCTCTTCCTTTAGCATCTGGATAATTAACTGTTACTTGTCTATCAAATCTGCCTGGTCTTAATAAAGCAGGGTCTAAAACATCTGGTCTATTAGTTGCGGCAATTATGATAATACCTTCATTGGCACCAAATCCATCCATTTCAGTTAATAATTGGTTTAATGTTTGTTCTCTTTCATCGTGACCACCACCTAGGCCAGCACCTCTTTGTCTACCTACGGCATCTATTTCATCAATAAATACTAGACATGGAGCACTTTGTTTTGCTTGTTTGAACATATCTCTAACACGGGATGCACCTACACCGACAAATAGTTCTACAAACTCTGAACCACTTATGAAATAAAATGGTACATTAGCTTCTCCAGCAACTGCTTTAGCTAATAATGTTTTACCTGTTCCTGGAGGACCTACTAATAGAACACCTTTTGGTATTCTAGCACCCATTTTTTGGAATTTTTTAGGGTTTTTTAAGAAGTCAATTAATTCTGACATTTCTTCTTTTTCTTCTTCTAATCCTGCAACATCTTTAAATGTTACTTTGGTTTCTCCACCACTTAACCTAGCTTTTGATCTACCAAAGTCCATAGATTTACTACCACTTCCCATTTGTTTGGTTATAAGGTAGAATCCAACACCTACTATTATAACCATTGGTAAAATATTGATTAAGAATAGTAAGAATGGTGATGAACTTGGGTCTGTGGATGTTGTTAGCTTGAAACCTGCTTTGTCTTCGGCATCAAGTAATTTTACCATTGTCTCATTAGTCATTGGCATATTAAATGAAAATGTTTCATTTTCAGCATAATCTTTTAATTTACCTCTAATTATATAAACACTACTTTGACTGTTTGGAACAACATTTATTTCTTTTATTTCTTTATCTTCAACAGCTTCCATAAACTCACCATATGTTAGTTCATTTACTTTTGTATTCATTGTACCTACTAATAGATACATAAAAAATAAGAAAACTGCTAGAAATAAATAAGGAAATAGTCCTCTTTTAACAACTTTTTTATTCATTACAAACTTCCTTTCTTTTGATACCTAATTATTATATCATAGTTTTGGTCTTTTTCTCTATCAAATTTTGTTTTTTTTAAGCCTGGAAGCCAAATAATTTCATCATTATCATCGGTTACAATAGGCCAATTTGTTCTTTCTGTTATTGGAATTTTTTCATCGATAAAAATATCTTTGATTTTTTTTGTTTTATTTATACCTTTCAGTATTAATTTATCGCCATCTTTTTTTGTCCTTACATGTAATGGAAGTTTTATATCTTTAGAGTTTATTTTTGTTACATAGTTTGAATGGTCCATAGTTTCATCTATGATTTCAATTATATCTTTATTAGATAAGGTTACTTTTTTATTTAAAATTATATCATATGGATTATTTGTTTTGTTTTCTTCTATCCAAGCTTTATTATATGATTTTATAAAAATTTTATTATTAGGTAAATTTATTTTTTTGTTTGAATTTTTGCTTTTTAGTGTATGCATAATGTTATTAACATGTTCGTTTGTAATTTTATTAATATTATCTTTATATGTTTTGTTTAAAATATGATGAATAATTTGTTTTTGAATTAATTCATCTTCATTTTTTAATAAATTTATATCTATTATTTTTTCTTTATATATTTGTTTTAATTTTTCTTTTGTTATTTTTTCTAAAAATTTTTCTGTTTCGGTAAGTTTTTTACTAAATTCTAAGAATTTTAAATGAACACTTTTATTTTCTTCTTTTAGTTTGGGCAAAATATATTTTCTTATACGGTTTCTTGTGAAAACATCGCTATTATTTGTTTTGTCTATGGCATATGGAATGTTGGTTTTTATTGCATAGTTTAGTATTTCTTCTTTGGTTTTGGTTATTAATGGTCTAATTATTTTATAATTTTCTTTTTCAGTTATTTCATTAAATCCAGCATATCCTTTTAAGGATGAGCCTCTAATTAAACGCATCATAATTGTTTCTGTTAAATCATCCCCATGATGGGCGGTTAATAGGTAAGAGGATGAGTATTTTTTTATTAATTTTTCAAAGAATTCATAACGTTTTTTTCTAGCATAGTTTTCTTTATTTCCTTTATATTCATTAATTTCCATGTATTCAAAAATGATGTTATTGTGCGTGCAGAAGGTTTTTAACATTTTAGCTTCTTCTTCACTTTCTTTTCTTAGTTTATGATTAACATGGGCACATATTAATTTTAAATTTTTTTCTTTTTTTATTTTATATAATAAACTTAATAGCACCATTGAATCTGGACCACCTGATACTGCTATTACAATGGTAGAGTGGTTTTGAAGTTTTGTTTTTAATTTGTTTAAAATATCATTCATCTTCATCACCCCATTTTATTGGTGTAATTCCATGAGATACTAAGAAATTGTTAGTTTTTGAAAATGGTTTACTTCCAAAGAAACCTCTATGGGCGGATAGGGGAGAAGGGTGAGGACTTTCCACAATATAATGATTAGGATTAGTTATTAATGCTTTTTTACTTCTAGCATAGCTACCCCATAAAATAAAGACAATTGGTTTTTCTCTTTGGTTTAGTAATTTGATTAGATTATCGGTAAATGTTTCCCAACCTTTATCTTTATGAGAAAGTGGGGTGTCTTTAACAACTGTCATAATAGAGTTAAGTAAGAAAACTCCTTGTTTAGCCCAATCTGTTAAATTGTTATTTGTTCTAGTTACACCTAAATCATTTTTTAATTCTTTAAAAATATTATCTAATGAAGGCGGTCTTTTAACACCTTCTTCAACAGAGAACGATAGACCATGAGCTTCGTGCTCTCCATGATATGGATCTTGACCTAAAATAACAACTTTTACTTCATCATAATCTGTATATCTTAAAGCATTAAAAATATTTTTATATTCTGGATAGACTGTTTTTTTCCCGTATTCGTTTTTAACAAAAACGCCTAACTGTTTAAAATATGGTTTTTTAAATTCATCTTTTAAAAGTTCATCCCATTTTTTATTAATCATTATTATTGCACCTCTCGCGATATATTGTAACATTTTTCTTTGTAAATTAAAAGAAAAACCCACCAATAATTGGTAGGTAATTGATTATCTAGTTTTGTGATGTCCTTCTTCTATTGGCTTTAATCCAGGTTCAGAATTTGGGTCCATTGACATGTTGTAATTTTGTTGCAACGTTTCAGATGTAAATTTTTTTGCATTTTCATTGATTTGTGGCATATTGTTCATTCCAATTATATATAGTGTTACTTCGGCTTCTTCGGAAACTATTCCATTTTCTTTTAATTCATTAATTAAATCTATGCATTCTTGTCCAGAAAGTCCAACTCCACCTAAAATTAGATCATAACCACCTTTTTGATTTGGTTGAACAATATATTCATTATTATTCATTTAAATTCCTCCTTTATTTAAATTCATACTATCAAAAATCAAGAAAAAAGACAAGTAATATATTTTATAAATTACTTGTCTTTACATTTACTTAAATTATTAGCTATTTCAGCAAATATTTCTATAGAAAGTGCTTCAGCACGAACAGTTAAATCTAAATTGTGGCTTTTTAAAACTTCTTCTATTTTTTCTAGATTATATCCTTTTAAATTATTTTTTAATGTTTTTCTTTTTTGTTTGAATGAATCTCTTACTAGTTTAAAAAATAATTCTTCATTATCAACTTTTATTTTGTGTTCTTTTTTAGTAAATGATACGACTATACTATCAACATTCGGTTTTGGAATGAAAACATTTTTACTAACATCTAATAGTTTTTCCACAGTATAGTAGTAGTTTAAAAAAATAGAAAGTGAATTATATTCTTTAGTGTTTGGTTTAGCTTTAAATCTATTACCAACTTCTTTTTGAACCATAACAACTATTTTATCAATATTTAATTTATCTTCTATTAGTTTAATTATTATTGGAGTTGTAATATAGTAGGGGAGGTTAGCTACAACATAAATTTTTTGATAGTTATATTTTTTTAAATCATCTAAGATATTTCTTTTTAAAAAATCTTCATAAATAATAGTAGTATTATTTAGATTATGTTTTTCTAATACTGGTTTTAAAGTTTTATCTATTTCATAAGCAAGGACATGACCTGATACTTTATTTAATTCAGTTGTTAGTGATCCAGCACCTGGACCTATTTCAATTACTAAAGTATCTTTATCAATATTTGATTTAGAAATTATACTGTGGATAATGTTTTTGTCCACAATAAAGTTCTGACCAAATTTCTTTTTAAAGTTAAAGTTTTCTTTATTTAGTTCTTCTGTCATTTTTTTAGGAGAATATTCCATATAAATCACCAATCTTTTTATATAAATTTGCTTTGCTTTAAACATTATATCATGTTCTAGAAAGTTTTAACAATTTAGTATATATAATTAAATTTTAAAAAAATCATGATAGTTTATCATCTTTTATACTTATTAAATAACGGTTGATTGTTTTATTGCTTTGTTTATCTTG
>CALVIB010000026.1 GCA_944329375.1 uncultured Bacilli bacterium
ACGAAATAGCACACGTGATTATTTGGGAAAAGCTCTTTGAGTTCCCCATATAACTGTCCAGCTAGTGTCTTATTGTGAGCTAAAACGAGTGTTGGCTTTTGAGTTTTTTGAATAACATTAGCTATCGTAAAAGTCTTACCAGTACCTGTTGCGCCCAGTAATACTTGGAATTTCTTGCCTTCCTCTACCCCTTTAACAAGTTCATCTATTGCCTCAGGTTGATCACCACTAGGATCAAATTTAGATACTAAATCGAACATTTTTCTCACCTCACTATGACTACTATTAACCAAAAATTCGTTGCAAAATAGTCTAAAATTCGTTGCAAAAATACAAATATTCATCTTTTTTTTAAAAATTTTAATCTTGCAACACATAAAAGTCACAAACTTACTAAACATCACATAATAGCATTAAATAAAACTAAATGGATTAAATAATACCAATAATTTCAAGCTATTATGTATTTTATCATTTATAATAAATTAAGACAACTACTCATATTATGCTATTTGAAAATCACTTTGCCATAAACATCAGTTAAATCTATTAATCCAAAATTTCTGCTATCATAAGAATTTTGTCTGTTATCTCCTAGAACTAATAGTTTATCTTTTGGAATGATTTTATAGGGACAAATATCGGTTAAATTAAAATCATTAACTTTTGTTGTGTTAAAATTTTCTGTTATTTTTTTTCCGTTAACAAATAATTCATTATTATGGTATGAAATTGTTTCACCCTCTAAACAAATAATTCTTTTAATATAATATTTATTGTTTACTTTTAAAATAATTATGTCAAATCTTGAATAATTATTTTTGATTTTTGAAAAAAGGACTAATTCGTTATTTTTTAAAAGTGGATTCATAGAGTTTCCTTCTACTTTTGCAACGTCGATAACAAATAATTTACAAAGAATAACACTTATTATAATTGTAAAAGTTATTATTTTTTTGTATTGTATATTTCATCACTTCTTTCTATTTTGGGTATATATATAATAATATCTTGAATCTTACAATTTAATACAGAACAAATTTTAGCAATTGTACCTAAATCTATTCTTTTACATCTATCGTTATAGTATTTATTTATAATGTCATATTTAATGTGTATAATTTTGCTTAATTTGGTTCTTGAAATATTTCTATCTTTCATAATTTGTTTTAAGTTAATTTTAAAATATCCGTATGTGGCTGCTTCCCAAATAAGTGTTTCTTCTTTATAAATCATATTAATTTAAAAAGGGCAGTATAAATCTTTTAAATGATAAATACTGCCTAATCATTATTTTAATTGTATAATTCTATCAGATTGTTTTGATACTTCGTTGCTGTGAGTAACGACAATGATTGTTTTTCCTTTCTTTTGTAATTGTTTTAAAATGTTTATTACAATTTTACTGTTTTGTTCATCTAAATTTCCAGTGGGTTCATCAGCCAAAATGATATTTCCTGGTTTAATAATAGTTCTTGCTAGTGCAATTCGTTGTTGTTCACCGCCACTTAAAGTGAATATTTTCTTTTTTTCATAATTTTTAAGATCTACTTCTTCTAAGGCTTTTTTTATTATATTTTGTTTTTCCTTTTTATTTTTATTAACATATTCTAATGCTATCATTAGATTTTCTTCTACAGACATATTGTCTATTAAAGCGAAGTTTTGAAATAAATAATTAATGTTATATCTTATAAACTTTTCTTTATCTTTATTTGATAATTTATTCATGTGTTTATTATTTATAATAATTTCTCCAAAATAATCTGAGTCAATTTGTCCTATTATATTTAATAAAGTACTTTTTCCACATCCACTTGGTCCTACAATACATACGAACTCATTGTTGAAAATTTTACAAGCGAAATCATTTATGATTATATGATTTTCGTATTTTTTTGTTAAATTATTAATTTTAATCATAGCTCTCCTCCTTTAATGGCTTTTACTATAAATTTATTTAATTTAATTTTTATTATCGTTAGATTAAGTAATTGTTCAAAGAGATTAATGAATATAAATATGATTAAAAATTCTGTTATGTTATAACTTTCATGAAAAATAGTGAAAATGATTATCATTAAAAGATTATTTATTAATAAATCATGTAAAATATATTTTTTAAATATTTTACTATTACTGAATCCATTTAATTTTTTTATTGCGACTTCTTTATATTTGTCTCTTAAGTATAATATTATACTTTGGATAACTATATAAGTATATATTATAGAAATCAGTGTCATAATAGTTAAAAATATTATGATTTGTTTAATGATTTCATTTAGTTCATTATTAAATAGTTCACTATAGCTGTAGAATGTATCAATTTTTAAATTGTCATCTAACTGTAATTCAACTAGTTTATCGTTAATTGTTTGAAAAAATTTTTGTTTATCATTATTGTTGTTTACTTTAATTTTTAGTGGAGTATCATATCCAACTCCATATATACTTACTTCTTGTAATCCAACATTGTTTGTTGTAATTACTTTCATTATTGGTGATTTTATCAAATAGTGATTTTTTTTAGCGATTTCTGGTGATAGTGTTGGAATGTCTGTATCTTTATAGATTATGAATTGGTCTTTTTCATTATATTCGTAATATTCATAATAGAAATCTTTAAACTTTTTGATTTCATTTGATAAAGAATTTGGTATTAGAAATATATTGTTTTTTGTATTATCATTAATGGTTATTTTTTTGCCAGTGTTAGCATTTGTTAAATTTAAATCTTTTAAATATTTTGTATCAATAATTCCATATTGATATTTTTTATTTCCATTTGCTGTTGGCATTTTAAATTGGTTTTTTTCTTCTTTTGTTTTTGGAAAATATCCTCTAAAATCTACATATATTACATCAAATTTTTCTAAATATTTAAACAATTCTAATTCTGCTTTATCCAGATTATTATTTCCACCTATTAAACTCTCATAATCTTCTCCTTGATAAAATTGTGAAAAGACTGCATAATTAGAATATTTTATAAAACTTGATATATCATTTTTCTTTTCTATAAATACTTTTAATTGTATTCCAATTAATAAACCAGAAATTAAAATGATGGCAAATGATAAAATCTTAAAAAAATTATTGAATTGAATGATTTGCTCTGTTATTTTTTCTTTTTTTATTAAATTAATTAAGTTAATTTTTTTGCATATAATATATGTGCTAATAATGGTAATAATTAATTTTAGAATAATAATAATTAAAATAATTGCAAAACTTAATAAGCAGAATACAATATTATTGTTTGGTATTAACAAATTTAAAAGTATATATGTTATCATTGTAATGATAAGTGCTGATTTATTTTCAGTTAAGGAGTTATTTTTTATTATTTTAGCATTGGATATTCCTAATAATCTATAAATCCCAATCTTATTGCTGTTTTTTAATGTTTGGAATAAAGATGATATAAATATTGATGTTATGATAATTAACATTGAAATAATATAAATATTTTTTAAAGTATCAAAGTTAGATTTAAGCATTGAATATCCACTAGGTAATAAAGTTGCTGTCTCAATATTCAGTAATTTTGATAAGTCTTGTATAAATATATTTTTATCATTTTTATCGTTATAGAAAATTTTATATTCTCCTGTATAGTTTGTTTGTTCGGACACATAATTATCAAATAATTTAAAAATATGATAATCATTATTCAAAAAATCTTCTTTTACTATGCAATTTTTACATTTATATGTAGATATAAAATTTTTTTTGTTTGAACAATTTATTTTATATAAATTACATATTTTTGTATAATTATTTAAACTTAAATAATGAATTGTTATATTTTTCTTTTTATTTGTAACTATTTGTTTTTCTAATATTATATTATGCTTTTTTGTAAGATTTTGAATTTGTTCTATTGTTTTAGATGATACATTAATTTTAGCTGAAATATTTAAATTATCTGAGTATTTGTAACCATAGTTTGATTTATATAGTGTATTACGGTTGAATTCATCATACCATGTACATAAAAAGGCAAAAGTTATTAAAAGCAAAATAAAATATAAAAGATTATTAACGTTTAAAATTTTTTTCATATAATATCATCCTAACTATATAAAAGGCATATGAATATTGTTATTCATATGCCAAAACTACTATTCTTATTCGTATTCATATAAAGATTGAGCTGTGTCTGTGAATCCACCTATATCCTTTACATGGGCTGTATAATCTGTTTTTTCTTTCCATCCAGATGTTGTACATACTCCTACACATGCTGTGGCTTTTTTTCGATAATCATAACCTTGAAGTGTTGAGGTTGCCCATTTACCGTTTAATTGTATGCCACTATCCCAAGAAAATCTTAATTTTCCTCCTTCTAACATTTTGGAACCTCCTGCAGCTACTGGTAAGGCAATAGACACGGTTAAAAGTAGTGCTAATGCTGTTGTTTTGGCATTTTTCATATTTATCCCTCCCTTTTTATATAAAATGCTGCCAACATTTTATAACAATTTAATATATATTTTCTTTTTTCATTTAAAATATATCATGTAAATTGTTAATAAAATAGTCCCTACTTTTAGGGAGGTGTTTATGTGTTATCTTGTATATGTTCCTATACTATCAATTTGATATTCGCTTTTTGAATGTGAAATAATTAAATGATCAGTAGTTATTTCTTTGTCACTATTATTTCGTATTTGTTTAATTAAATTGTTTATTTTTGAATCTGTTAAATTATTGTTGTTTACCATTATTAAATAATATAAATATTTATTTATTTTTTTATAATTAGAAATATTATTTGAATATCTTAGAGATGATACTATTACTTTATCCTTTTTTAAATTTAATGTGTCTTTGTTATTATCTGTAATTATTCCTAATTCTATTTTATTATCAATAGGTATCCAGTAAGTGACACCTTCTTTCTGTGTTTTTTTGGGATATTTAATGTTTATATCTTTATCAATATTTTCTTGTAATAATTTATTGTAATTATCAATAAAGTTTATTATTTCTATATTAGTAAATTTCGGCATTGTTAGCCAAATAATAACAGTTGTTAATAATAATACAAAGAATATGACAATTATTGTTAATAATATATATTTCTTTTTACTCATAGATTTCCTCCTAAAATCAACTAATATAAATATAGCTGATTTTTTTTGTTCGTTTTTTAAAAAAACATTAAAAAAATCTTAAGATTTGCTTAAGATTGGAAAGTTTATTATAAATGTAATGTAGTTTTGATTAGATGTAGCTCGTATTGTGCCATTGTGAAGATTTATTATTTGTTTTGTTATTGCTAAACCTAAGCCACTACCACCAGTTTCTGTATTTCGAGAAGTATCTCCACGATAAAATTTATCAAAAATTTTATTTAATTCTTTTGTTGATAGGTTTTTGTTGCATGAATTTGAAATTTTAATATTTATATGTTTATTTGTTAATGATGTAGTTATTTCAATGTTGGAATTTTCTGAACTATAATTGATTGCATTTTTTAAAAGATTATTAAAAGCTCTAAACAACTCTTTTGAGTTACCTAAAACATATAAGTGTTTATGCTTTGATTTTAATGTAATTTTTTTCTTTGATTTTGTTGCTAACGGATAAAAATCACATATAATTTGATTTAATAGTAACATTAAATCTATTTTTTGAAATTCTTTTTTTATTTCTAAAGTATCTAATTTTGTGATTTCAAATAATTCATTTATTAAATTTTGTAATGATAATGATTTTTCCATTGCAATAGTTGTGTATTTTATTATATCCTTTTTTTCTAAATTGTTGTTTGCTAAAATTAAATCTAAATAGCCAATTATAGAAGTAAGTGGTGTTTTTAAATCATGAGCTAAATATGTGATTAATTCATTTTTTTTCTTTTGCTCTTGTATTGCTAATTCTTTATTTTTAATTGATTCTTTTTTTATGTGATTTACTGAGTTTTCTATTTGAGATAATTCACTAGGTAATTTTATGAATTTATTATCATTATTTAAAATTTTAGAAGTTTCATAAGTTATTTCGTTTATATATTTAAATGTTTTGTTCCAAAAATGGATTATTATTATGATGATTCCAATAAGCCAAAATGGGAAAATGAAATTTCGTAGATAATCTATAATAATATATATAAAATCGGTTGTTTTCCAAGTTTTTATGGAAAATAAATTATATAGTAATATAAGTATTATTATATATATTATTGTAAAAATTAATATTGTATAAATAGTTTTAATAAAAAATTTTTTCGTTAATGAATTATTATTTTTCGATTTCATAGCCAACACCCCAAATTGTTTTTATATATTTTGGATTATTTCCAGTGTCGTTTAATTTTTCTCTTATGTGTCTTATATGTACTGTTATTGTGTTATTGTCTGCTTCATAATATTTGTCCTTCCATACTACTTTAAAAAGCTCATCGTTCGTTACTACACGTCCTTTATTTTTACATAAATACCACATAATTAAAAATTCGGTTGGAGTTAGATTAATTTTTTTACCCCCAAAATATATTTCATGTTTATCTTTATTTATTTTGATTTCTCTAATTATTATTTCATTATTTATATTTTTATTTTGTGAGTAAATATTATATCTTCTTAGATGTGATTTTACTCTTGCCATTAGTTCTAAAATTCTAAATGGCTTTTCAACATAGTCATCTGCACCTAATGATAAACCTTTTATTTTGTCAATTTCTTGTGTTTTTGCTGTTAAAAATATTATTGGAAAATCATATTTTTGTCTAATTTTAATACATAAATCATATCCGTTAATTTTAGGCATCATAATATCTAGAATTGCTAAATCTATTTGATTTTTAGTTAAATATTCCATTATTTTTTCTGGTGAATAAAATTTGTGAACTTTATAATTTTCATTTGTTAAATATAACTCTATTAAATCAGCTATGTCTTTTTCATCATCAACAATTAATATATTTTTCATAACTTTCTCCTTCACTTATATAAATCTAAAGTTTTTGTTACAAATATTATAGCATAAATTTATTAGTACTTTTAATATTGTTAAGTTTAATATATATTTAAAAAAAAGTAAACAAGAAATTTATATATTTCCATCAAAATTTGAAATTACAATTTTATAAAAATTTGTATAGAATGAGGTAAAGAATTATTAGGACTAAATAAAATATTAAAATTTCAAATTTTATTAATTATTAAATCTTGTTATAAAAAATTATAGTTTCATATTAATAAAATTCGTAATTCCATTTTGCAACGCATAAAGGTCACAAATTCTATGTTTCCAGCTTATATTATTTCGTTTTTTTAGTACTATTTTATACATTTTTATGAATTAAATAACATTAAAAAGCCTTATTTTTCAACGTTTTTTTATTTTAATCATAATAACTAATGAAATAACAAACATGAGCATTTGGAAAAAGCTCTTTAAATTCTCCATATAGCTGTCCAGCTAAAGTTTTATTATGAGCTAAAACTAAAGTAGGTTTTTGAGTTTTCGCAATCACATTAGCAATCGTAAAAGTTTTACCAGTACCCGTCGCACCAAGTAATACTTGAAATTTCTTGCCTTCCTCTACTCCTTTAACAAGTTCATCTATTGCCTCTGGCTGGTCTCCACTAGGACTAAACTTTGATTTAAGTTCAAGCATAATATTCCTCCTCATAAATTCACAAATTTACTAAGCATCATATAACATCTAATAATAAAATTTTATCAAATAAACAGATAGTTTATCATTTATAATCTTATTAAACAACAGTATTTCACATTTTTTAACAAAGTCTTACAAATTAAATTTCAATATTATACTTATCTTTTATTATTTTTCTATTTTCTTTTGTATAGCCTTTTAATACATTAGGATTTTGAGCTTTAATATAATTATATAATCCAGCATAATATTGTGGTTGAACATTTAATACACCATACTCTTTGAGAATTAAACCAACTTTTTCAGTTTTAGTAAAAACATATACTATATCGCACATAAAACTACGCTTACCATGCGAATTAAGTCCTGTAGTTTTATCAACAATTAAAATCGAACTATACTTAATAATTTTTGGTTTTTTTAAATTTATAATATATTTACTTGATAAAGCATAATCTTTTCCTGAAAAAAAGTAAGTTTGGTTAATATCCGAATCTAATTCTATTTGTCCTTCCTTAGATAAATTTTCATATATATCATTAAACTGTTTTTTTCGATAAAAAAGTAAGCTAATAAGGAAAAGACCTAATAAAATTAAAACAATTAAAGTTCTCAAAGACATTTTATGCACTATAACCAAACCTACAAATATTGTAGCAATAAATGACAATATAAGAATTAATAAATATTTTTCGTTTTTCATGTGTTCACTAATTAACTTTTTATAATTCATATAAATAACTCCTTAAAAACATAATAACTAATAAAATAATTTTGCTTCTATACAACTATTAAATCACATTATCATAATATAAATCAAATAATGGGCTTTGATAAAATTAATTATTAAAAAATTATTGCTTTTTATATATTAAACTTTTACTTTTATTACAAAGAAAAATTGTTTTTTCATCAACTTTTCCACCATAAAACTTATCTAAAACATCCTTAAAAATATCAAAAGAAGAAACATAATCAAATAAAGTCATACAAGATTTTAGTTTCATAGCATCGACTAATCCAAAAATAGATTCTGGATTATCCTCATTGAGTTTTAAAAGTTCACTTGTAATTTCACGTAATCTACTACCTAATATTTCATGATTTAAATAATCATTTGCTTCTAACGGACAACTAATACCATAATATCTAGACATTTCACTCATACCAAGCCCTCTAATTTGTGGAAAAATATACCACATAAAGTGTGATTGCTTTTTACCATTTTTTATCTCACTTAAAGCCTTTAAATAAGTAGTTTCCTGCGCTTTTACAAATCTATCTAAATCAGTCATTTTAAACACCTTCAAATCATATTTTATAAAATTCAATTATAGTATAACACGAAAGCAAAATTTTAAAAATATTTAATAATTATTAGATATTAACTCAGTTCAAATTTTCTCTCCTTCATATCATAAAATGGAAGGAGGAAAAAATGAACGAAAACAATTACGAAGAATTTAATAAACAAATAGAAAATTGCAATAATACTCAAAATAAAGATGAATGCTTGTGTAAAGTTCTAGAATGTATTTGTAAGAAAGGAGATATTGGTCCGACTGGACCTACTGGACCAAGAGGTGCCACTGGCGCTACTGGAGCAACTGGTCCAGCTGGAACACCAGCCGAAAATTTCAACAGTTATGCCATGGTTCACGATGAAACAGATTCTGCAGTACCAATAAATAATCCAGTAAAATTCCAAACAACAAATATTTCAAACAAAATAACATATGACCCAAACACTGGAGATTTCTCTATCCCAGAAGAAGGTATTTATATAGTTCATTGGTGGATTAACGTAAGACATAATGATAGTAAAAATTCAAACTGTGAACCTAAAACAATAGGTATTGAATTCCATCAATATTGGCCAAATGATGTATTAATCGCTCACTCTTCTACTCATAACAAACTAACATGCTGTGATACAGGAACAGTAAGTGGAAATGCAATATTCGCAGCCTTACCAGGAGCTAGTTATAGATTCATAAACACATCAGATATTGACATCAAACTAGTACCAAATGACCTATACTCTGGCTCAGTTTCAATAACTAGAATATTGTAATTTTATAGCAATATGCAATCATCGCATATTGCTTTTTAGTATAGAAAAAGTAAAGTAAAAATAAAAAGTAAAACAATTTAGGTTATAAATAATAAAAAATGCTATAATAAAAAAGGAGGTAATAAACATGAAAGCAGCACAATTAGATGATGTAAAAAAATTTAAAATTGTTGATATTGAAAAACCAAAAGAAGATGGTAAAGTAATCATTGATGTTTTAAAAACAGGAATATGTGGATCAGACATTCACAATTGGGATGCTGGTAGTCCAAAAGGATTAATTATGGGCCACGAATTTACTGGAAAAGTAGTAAATCCAGCAACCAGAGTAGATTTAAAAGTCGGAGATAGAGTAACAGCCCTTCCAATTTCACCATGTGGACACTGTGAAGCATGTGAAACAGGAAATCCACAGTACTGTAATGAAACATGGAGTCATGCCGTTGGTCTTTCATTAGATAATCCTGGTGGTCTAACAAGCACTATAGCTGTAAGACCTGATATGGTAATGAAATTACCAGATAATGTATCAGATGAAGAAGGAGCAATGGTTGAGCCTACTGCCGTTGGCTTACACGCTATTCATCTTGCAGATATTAAAGTTGGAGATAATGTTTTAGTTGTCGGTGGTGGTATTATTGGTTTAGTTTCAGCCATGTTTGCTAAATTAGAAGGCGCTCAATACGTTGCCATTAGTGAAACAAATGAAGCAAGAGGAGAAAAATCAGTAATTTTAAATGTAGCTGATGAATGGTTTAATGCTAAAGATGAAAACTTTTTAAAAAATATTCTCACAAAAGTCCCTGGTGGATTTGATAAAGTAATTGATTGCTCAGGAAATACTAAAGCCGTTGAAAGTGAACTTTTAACAATTAAACCAGGAGGAACAATGGTATTAGTAGGAGTATCTCCAAAACCTATTGAATTTGCTTCTGTACTAGCTGTCATGAAAGAACTTACTATCAAAGGCGCTATTGGATATACTAAAGAAGAATTTAAAGATTGCATAAACTTAATAGCTGATAAAAAAATTAATGTCATAAAATTTGTCGATGAAATAATGCCACTTACAGAAACTCAAAAAGCTTATGAAAGACTAACAAGCGGTACAGATTCGGCTGTAAAAATCATGATTGACCCAAACAAATACTAAAAAATGGAATTAAAAACTCCATTTTTTATTTTACTTTAGAATAAATTATTAATTGTTTAAAATCTTCTTCAACCACAATTTTATTTGAATAAATCATCATACAAACATCACTAGGTAAACAAGTAAGTGATAAATTAGAATTTTTCATAATATTTCTTAAATAACTATCTGTTCCAATATCATTAAAATGTTTTCCATCAGGTGTCCAAAGCATAATTCCGTTTCCTATATGAGAATACATTTTAGAAATAACATTAGAAAAATTTCTTTTAAATCGCACTAATTCTTTATTGGATACAATGATAATTCCATTACCCATCTCATAACTTATTTGTCTTTCTCCAGCATTTTTAATTCTATCTGCCCAATATTCACTTGCAATATTTATAATTTTTATTTTAGTATCATCTTTTTTTAAATTAAATTCAGGTTTTCTAAAAGTCATAATATTTCCCCCTTTAACACGAAAAATATTATATAACATAATATTTTTTTGTCAAATTTACGTTTTTAACAAAACATATAAATTTTTTCTCACTTACAATCATTAATTTATTATTTTAAACATAAATATTTTGACATTTTATTACCTTTTATTTCAAAATAATACATATTTAATAAAATTGTAAATTTTTTTCAATTATTTTTAATAAATAATTTAAAAACAAAAAAGTAATATTATTGCAAAATTATATCAAAATAATTAAAAATGTAAATAGAATGTAAATTACTTTTTTCTAACTTTTACTATATCATCTTCTTCTAAATAACCAACAAGCAAAGAAGAATTATCATCATGCATTTTAACATTATAATTCACTTTTTTCTCATCATAATTTGCATAGCAATACTTACAAAAATGCCTGCACGTATTATAAACACCAATATCCACCATCTCCGCGCAACCACAATCTCTGGCTTTCCACTTAGGAAACTTCTTACCAATTAATTTAAAAGCCAAATCTTTAGAAACACAGGGACTAGAAACAAAGCCATAACAAGCCAAATCATTTTTCTCAAAACAAGTTTGAACACTCATTCCATTTTCTAAAGCAATCTTACTAAAGTTTTTACCTATATTTTTTAAAGCATCATCATCTAACTTATATAGCCTCAAAACTTTCATATTATTCCTAACATTCTTATAATCATCGACAAAAGAAACAATAATATGTTTAACATACCCATTTAACTTACTACATAGACTATCAAAAGCTTTAATATGAAAATTAATATCATACTTATCATTAATTAAAATAGGATCATATCTCACATATACATTATCTATCCCAAATACATTAGATAATTTTTTAATCGCATTCACAATATTTCCTTTAGAAATTACATTTGCTTCAATTTCCTTACCATAAGGTGTTAATGTTACTTGAAATATAATAGGTTTATTAATTTTATCTAAATAATTTAAAATAGGAATAGGATTTTTAGTACAAAAAACAATCATATCAACATCATCAAAATATATTCTACTAACAAGCTTAGGATAAAAAGGGTTACGCACATCCACATAACCCTCATTATATCTATTCATAAACCACTTACTATAAAAAGCTACTATATCTGTTCTACCACTAACATTTAATATCATAACCAAATTATATCAAAAAATTAGGAATTAACCTAATTTTAATCTCCAAACATATCAAAAATCTCTCCAAAAATAGATTCTTTTTTTCTTTTAGTATGTTTTCCATTTCTATCATATTTATATTTATCATAATCATCATGTTTGTCTCGTTTTTCATAATCATGATTAATAACTTCATTTTCTTTCTCTATTAATTTTTCAAGTTCTCCTCTATCAAGCCATATTCCGCGGCACTCAGGACAATAATCAATCTCTATTCCTTTTTTTTCACTCATAAGTAAAGTAATATCTTTACAAACTGGACATTTCATATAATTCCTCCCATCTCCACAAATATACCATATATTTATGAAATTGTCTTGAAATTATAATTACTTTTTAAGTAAATCTAAAACATTTATAGAATTATCAACATTTAAAACAAACTTATTCAAATCATTTATATCTCCAACTACCATACCATAATGAATAGGAATAACTGTTTTAGGCTTAAATAAATTCACAAACTGACTAGCTTCTAAAGCATCCATCGTATAAGTTCCACCAATTGGAACAAAAGCATAATCTATATTGTTAAGCATAAGCAGATTTTCCTCTAACAAATCAGTATCACCCGCAATATAGTAATGTTTACCATACAAATCTAAAACATATCCTACCCAGTTATTTTCTTTAGGATGAAAAGGTTTATTAATATTATATGCATACACTGCCTTAAACTTAAAAACACCTGAATCTATTTCATCTAAAGGTTTTATCTTAACAATATTACTATCTTTAAACCCCATATCTACACATAAATCATATATATCATAAGGACAAATAATAACCGTATTATCATTTTTTAAATTCAAAATATCTTCCTTAGAAAAATGGTCATAATGACTATGTGTTATAAAAATATAATCTGCATCATACTTTTTATCCATCTTTAATGGGTCAAAATAAATCTTAATCCCTTCGTCAATCAAAATACTACTTTGAATATTAACCTTTATCATAAACCCCTCCTAAATCAAACCATTTTCTTTCAAAAATTCATTTGCCACTACTTCTGGATTCTTACCAAGCTCATCCACTTCATAATTTAACTCTTGAACGCTCTCATTAGTTAAATAAGTTCCTATTTTATTTATCAAACCTTCAAGCTCAGGATATTTATCCAACACTTCATTTCTAATAATAGGCACCGCATAATAAGGTGGAAAGAAATTCTTATCATCCTCTAAAACCACTAATCCAAACTTTCTAAGTAAACCATCAGTCGTAAAAGCATCAATAACCTGACTATTATCATTCATTAAAGCCGTATATCTAGGACTTCCATCAATCGCAATAACATCAGAAAAATTAAGTCCATAAACCTTATTAAGACCAGCTAAACCATCTTCCCTATTAACAAACTCTAAAGTAGGAGAAATCTTAAGTTCATTAGAATAAGGAACAATATCCGAAATCGTTTTCAAATTATATTTAGAAGCCGTATCAGGACGCACCGCTAAAGCATAAGTATTATTAAAACTCATTTGCTTTAAAACAGCCAAATCATATTTACTATTAAACTCTTTTTTAACCGTATCATAAACCTTATCGACATCACTAATTGGTGAATACTTCAAAATATCCGTATAATCAGTACCTAAATAATCGACATATAAATCAATATCTCCTCTTTGAATAGCTGAAAATACTACCTGTGCCCCTCCTAAATTACATTTCCTATTAACCGAAATATCCGTATTAGCTTCAATATAATCAGAAACCATTTCACATAAAATATTTTGCTCAGTAAAATCCTTACCACTTACAGTAATAGTCTTAGAATTTCCATCACTAAACTTAATTTGACTTAAAAATACCAAACCAACTAAAATCAAAATAATAACAAGCATTATCTTTTGTTTTTTACGTTTTCTAATAACTTCTTCCCTAGAAGAATCTTTCATTTGTAAACTAATAGGTGTAACTAATTTTTCAATTAAACCAAAGAAATAATCGACAATTAAAGCAAGTATACATGCAGGAATTGCCCCAGCTAAAATTTGATAATTATTAACTGTTCTAATACCAGAAAATATCAAATAACCAAGACCTCCACCACCAATAAATGCTGACATAGTCATTAAACCCACAGCTGATACTGCAGATATCCTAATACCAGCCATAATAACAGGTAAAGTTTGTGGAATCTGTATCTTAAATAAAATCTGACTTTTAGTAAGTCCAATACCTTTAGCCGACTCAATCATTGTCTCACTAATACCATTAATACCAGTATAAGTATTTTTAATAATTGGTAAAAGTGAATATAAAATAACCACAATAATAGCTGGAATAGTTCCAATACCAACAAAAGGAATTAAAAAACCAAGTAAAGCCATGGAAGGAACAGCTTGAATAACTGAAGACAAGCCCAAAACAGGTTTATCTAACTTTTTAACATAACTAATTAAAATACCAATAGGCACACCTATTAAAATAGAAAGTAAAACCGCAATAAAAGTAAGCTCAATATGTTCTAAAAAAAGCGAAATAATCTGTTCTTTATTTTGAATAATATAATTTAAAATTTCCATCTTATTCCTCCTCTAAGAACTGCTGACTCAAAGCTGTAATTAAACTACTTCTCGTAATAAGCCCACATAAATGATTTTCATCATCTAAAACAGGTATATTCAAAAGCCTACTTTCAGTAACTAATTTAGCTAAAGTACTAATAGAATCATCTTTTCTAACTATTGGAATATCTTTAAGCATATAATCACTTGCCATTTTATTTAAAGCTTCCTTATCAGTCACACTTTCCGCATATAAAACACCTAAAAATTTATTATCCTCATCTATAATCATCAAACTATCAACCTTCATCATCTTCATCTTATTCAAGCAGTAAAACACCGTATAATTAGGTGAAGAAGTAACAGGTTTATCAATCATAATATCAGAAGCTTTAATATATTTAGGACTTGTCCAAATTCTTTTTTTACCAACAAAATTTTTGACAAAATCATTAGCAGGATGTTTTAAAATATTTTCAGGAACATCATATTGAACTAATTCTCCATTATCAAAAATAGCAATCTTATCAGCTAACTTTATAGCCTCATCCATATCATGAGTTACAAATACAATAGTTTTATGTAACTTTTCCTGTAATTTTAAAATTTCATCTTGAAGTGAAACTCTACTCATTGGGTCTAAAGCACTAAAAGGTTCATCCATTAAAATAATATTTGGATTAGTAATAAAAGCTCTCGCAATTCCAATACGTTGCTGCTGCCCACCAGAAAGCTCACTAGGATATCTATCAAGTAAAGATTCATCTAA
>CALVIB010000027.1 GCA_944329375.1 uncultured Bacilli bacterium
GCCTATAACCATACATAATAGTACTCCTATTAAACTTAATATTATTATATTTCTTTTCTTTTTCCCTCTATGCATATCATTCACCAATTATATTATACCCCCCCCTCCATAAAAATTTCAAGTTTTTTTTAATACAAAAGTAAAAAAGAAACAAGATTTTACACTTATTTCTTTATTTGGGGGTGGCGGGGGTGTAGTGGTATACTTAAAGTAGACAATGGAGGGGGGAAAGTATACAATATTATTTATATTTCTTTAATAATTCTTCTTTAGTAATTTTAAATTTTGTAGTAAATTTTTTGTTATCAGCAAATAAGTATCTAATATTTTTATCATTAAAAGAATAATTAATACTTAATAAATATTTATATCTAACTAACGTTAAAATTTCACTTTGAATAAAGGTTAATTTAGGGTTATGAACTATTATTTTTTTTATATTCAACTTAGATAATATTTGTAATTTTTTTTCAAGATTATTTACACTAAAACTCAATAAGGAAGGCATTTTTATAATCATATGTTTTATTTCTTCTTGAGAAAAGTCATATTTTTGTAATATATCAATTTTACTTATTATAGTTGATAATTCGTATGCTAAAATTGTAGGTTTACTAACAATTATTAATTCTATTTCTTTTAATGTAAAATTTAATTTTTTAAAGTATTCAATTTTTTCTTCAATAAATTTTAAATTGTAATTAATAATATTATAATATTTTTTAATAATGGTTATTATTGATAAATGAGAAAAACCTATATTTTCAAAATATTTTAAATTGGTTTTGATGATATTCATTTTATTTTGTATTGGCATTTTTTCAATTTTTAATATTGTTTTATCATCAAATCCATAATTTTTTAGCAATGTTTTTAGCGACATATTTTTTCACCTTATAACGAGTATATCATTATGTTTTGGCGTTTGCAACGAGTTACTCGTTATTTTTTTAAACTGGAGCAAAAAAAAGACCCTATTGGGTCAAACCATCATAAATATAGTTGGAATAAAAAGTATTATAGCTGCAGCTATTAAACTAACAATTCCTGAAATTAATCTATTATATGTTCCGATGGTATTTTCAATAAAGATTTCTTTTACAATGATATTTATAATAGCAAATAAAATTAAACTGGCTACTAAATAACTAAAGAAATATAAAAACATATACATTGCGTAATTTATTCCTTCAATATTTTGTATTTCTAATAGTGTTTTAAATAGTACTGGGGAACTTCCAGCTTGATTTACTAATGAGAATGTTACTATAATTGAGATTACAATTATAAATATGGCATACATTATCATTTGTTTTTTTTCGAACAGTTCTTGAAGAACTTGAAGTATGCTTTTTTTAGGTATATCTATTTTTAGATGGGCATCTATACTTATGGCAGCTATTATAATCGCAATTATACTTATAAAACTTCTAATAAATGTGGTTTGGTTTATTGTAAATTCTAAATTTGTTATGGAAAATATCATATAAGTGATAGTACTTGTTAGAACAAAGATTCCTCCTAATATCCAACGTTTTTTCTTATTATAAATGGAAAGTAATATTGCTCCTAAAAATAACATAATCCACAGTGAACCTAGGTTAATGGCATCACTCATTCCTTCTGTTATTGCGATTGATGTGGGATTGGTTTTTTTAGCATTTACATCTTTTAAAATTGAAAAATGAATGGTTGGGTCTTTGTCTAAAACGGTGTTTTGTGGGACAGGCTCATTATTTTTTATTAAATTTACAACATCTAAATTATTTTGTTTTAAGTTGTCAAAAATAGTGGTTTTAATATTTTGAGCAATATTTTCATTATAGCCATTAAAATATTGATTTCCAATTATTAAAAATGGAACACCATCATTATTATCTCCTAAGGTGGTTCTTACTTTTTTTAAAAGTTCGTTATTTCCTTCATTTTCCCATACTTCATATTTTTGAATATTTATATTTTCTCCTAATTGTTTTTGTAAAACATTTAAGTATTCTTCTTCATGAGCACAGTGTGGACAGCCATTACCATAAAATAATGTAATATTTAATTCTTCTGCTTTTACATTGGTAAATGGTAGTATTAAAAATAAAGTTAGTAAAAATAATAATTTCTTCATACATTTTCCTCCAATTTTTTATAACTTTTATCAAATGCTTTTAAAAATTTTTCAATATCTATATCAGTAGTTTTTTTAGATATACTTATTCTAATACTAGTTTTAGCTTTTTCTTCATTATGTGTTAGAGCTAAAACAGCTTTTGATGCACTATTTGTTGAACATGCACTTTGGGTAGATATATATACCTCATCTTCTTCTAGGCTATGAAGCATAGTTTCTGGTTTTATTCCTTTCACACTTATGTTTAATATGTGAGGAATTGAATTTTGGTTACTGTTTATAGAAACATTTTTATATTTATTTAATTTTTCTTTTAATAATTCATTATATTTTTTTACTTTTAAATAATCTTTATCAATGTTTTCATAACTTAATCTTAGGGCTTTAGCAAGTGAAGCAATAAGTTCGGTTGGTGGAGTTCCACTCCTAAAACTGGTGGTGCTTTTTCCACCTGATATTAAAGGCTCTAAATTTAAATTTTCTTTTTTATATAATACACCTATTCCTTTAAGTCCAAAGAATTTATGTGCTGAAAAGCTGGCAACATCAACATTTTTTAAATCAAATTTTATTTTTCCTACGGCTTGTGTTATATCACTATGAAATATTATCTTATGATATTTTTTTAACATTTTTCCTATTTCTTCGATGGGCTGTCGAATACCAGTTTCACTATTAACCATACTAATAGTTACCAAAACTGTATCATCAGTTATTATTTTTTCTAATTCATCTACTTTAACTAATCCATCATTTAATGGAACGTAATCAATTATAAATCCTTTTTCTTCTAGATATTTTAAAGGAGCATAAATAGATGAATGTTCTAAGGATGTGGTTATTATATGTTTACCTCTATTTTGAAATTTTTCGATGGCTTTGATAACTGTATTATTGCTTTCAGAAGCTCCTGAGGTATAAATTATTTCATTTGGTTTTATGTTTAAAATATTAGCTATTTGATTAGTAGAAGCATCTATTAGTTTTTTTGCTTTTACCCCTAGTTTGTGCAAGGAATTAGGATTTCCTATATATTTTGAAGCTTTGATAAAGGTATTTAAAACTTCTTCATCTACGGGGGTTGTCGCACTATAATCTAAATATGTCATGGTTGCTCCTTTCTATTTTATGGTGTCAAAACCACTTCTTTTAAATAATTTTTCTAAATCATAATTTGAATAGTAAATCATAGTTGGTCTGCCATGAGGACAGTTATAAGGATTTTTACAATTTCTTAAATCAGTTATTAAAGCTTCCATTTCTTCTAAGGTTATGTTTGTATTAGCTTTGATGGCATGTTTACAACTCATCATGGTGGCTATTTTTTCATTAAATTTTTCTATATTAAAGTCTTTTTGAGTATGAATTACAATTTCGATTATTTTTCTAATTGATTCTTCTTCAAAACCTTTTGGAAGCCATGCGGGATGTTCTTTGATTATAACTGAATTGATTCCAAATTCTTCTATTTTGAATTTTAAATTTTCTAAGATATGCATGTTTTCTTTTAAGATTATAAATTCTTCATTTGATAATTCAATGGTTATTGGAAATAGCAAAGGTGTTGATGCGATGTTAGGTTTACCCATAGTTTCTTTAAATCTTTCATAGTTACATCTTTCTTTTGCAGCGTGCTGGTCAATGATATACATGCCTTTTTCGTTTTGAGCAATTATGTATGTTCCATGCACTAAACCGACTGGATACATTTCTGGCATAAATTCTTTTTCTTCTTCTTTGGTGTTTATTTTGTAATTATCATTTTCCATAACGACTTCATGAACTATGTTACCGTTATTTTCATCTTCATAAATGCTTTCATTTACTGGAATTACAGGTTCTTCAAATTCTATTTCTTCTTTGATTATTGGTTTATTTCCATGTCTTTCTAAATCAAAACGAAGTTCTTCTCTTTTGGGTTTTTCTTTTCTAACAGATACTTCTGGAATTAGATTTCTATCTGTAATAGCTGCTCTAACGACCATTTTGATTAATTCTAATAAGGTATCCATTTTACTAAATTTTATATCCATTTTGGTTGGATGAATATTGACATCAATCACACTTGGGTCAACTGTGATATTTATAACTGTTATAGGATATCTATTATCTGGCTTATATGAGTGGTAAGCATCATTTATTATTCTATTGATATCCATATTTCTAACTACTCTACCATTTACTATTGTAACCATGTTATTTCTACTTGAACGGTGAACTTCTGGTAGAGATACATAACCAGATATTTCATAATCGGGATTTTCGCCTTTAATTGGGACCATTTTTCTAGCAACATCAGTTCCATAAATACTTTGAATTACTTTTAATATATTGCCACTACCATCTGTTTTTAAAATGACATTATCATTATTTTGTAATGTAAAACGTATTTTTGGCTGTGACAAAGCTAGTTTATTTATATAATCCGTTATACTAGCTAATTCTGTATATAAACTTTTCATGTGTTTTAATCTAGCTGGAGTGTTATAAAATAATTCACTTACAGTAATGGTCGTACCTTTTCTGGCATCACCTAGGCCTGTTTCAATTATTTTTCCACCATTAATTACAACATGAGTTCCAATATCTTTCATACATGTTTTTAAATCAACTTTACTTACTGCGGCGATGGAAGCTAAAGCTTCGCCTCTAAAACCTAAGGTGGTTAATCTATATAAATCATCTTCATCATCTATTTTACTAGTGGCATGTCTTGAAAAGGCTAAAATGGCATCTTCTTTATCCATGCCTTTTCCATTGTCAATTACTTTTATTTGTCTAGTACCAGCATCTTCTAATTCTACTTTTATTTCTGTACTACCTGCATCAATACTATTTTCAACTAATTCTTTAACAACTGAAGCACATCTTTCAACAACTTCTCCTGCCGCTATTTTATTTGCCAAAAGTTCATCCATAACTTTTATTACTGCCATATAATCACCTAATAACCTTCTTATAAAATTATACCATGTTTTTTATTTCTTTAGACAAAAAATGGTCTAAGGTTCTTTAAAAAAATATAAATATATTATATAATATATTTGGTATTGATAAGTTGATAAGCTGAAATAGCTCAGTTGGTAGAGCAGCTGTTTCGTAATCAGCAGGTCGTAGGTTCGAATCCTATTTTCAGCACCATAATAAAAATAAATCGCTAATTTCAAGCGATTTTTTTGATTAATTAATTGTTGTTTTCCATAAACCATGTTTATTACAATATGCATATACTGTAGAATTTTCTACATAATTAAATACCCAAACTGGTTCATCTCCAGGTTTGAAATTGTGAATTTCAATTGTATCATCATGTTCTAAGGCAACAAAGTTAATATAATGTTCATCATCCATTGGATGCATAACCTCTCCTACTTTAACTATTGTTTTACCATCTCTAACTTCACAAGTAGGTACATGCTTTTCTAAAGCGGCGTCAACTGTATTAGAATTTAATTCTTCCATTTTTTCTCCACAACAAAATAATGTGCCATTTCCATTTACAAGTAATGATATAACATTACCACATTTTTTACATAAATAAAATTTTCTCATTATAACAACTCCATTCTTTTTAGAAGCTCATGCTTCCTATTATCATTTTATATGTTTAGAAATTTCATGTCAAGATAATACCAAAAAACACGTTTACTGTCATAAAACGTGTTTTGGATGGGATTTAAATTAATTATAAGCCACATTGACAGTTATGACTGATAATTTATGTCAAGACTCCCATATATGTACATATTACTTAATAGCTTGACAACAGTAGTACTTCTTTCTTCCCCTATACTAATCTTCCACATATAAGGTAAGCAAAGATATAATTACTATTCATAAATATTTTTAATAAGTAAATATACAGATTAAAAATTAAATTTATGAAACTGCAAGTAATTAGAATACTATTTCTATTAAGTAATTTCATAATATCATGATTGTCTATGTGTGTCAATATATGTTTGGAAATGATTTTTTTATTTATGTAAAATTTTACATTATGTTTTTGAAACTTTTAATATTGGTGCATGGGATGGGATTTGAACCCACACAAGGAAATCCTCACTACCACCTCAAGGTAGCGTGTCTACCATTCCACCACCCATGCATAGCCTTATTATAAAACAATTTTCAAAAAAAGAAAAGCCTTTTTTTCTAGGCACTTTTGGGTACTTTTATGGGCACCAACTATTTTTTCACACTTTTTATACTAGAAATTTTCCTAAAATAAAATTGTCATAAACTATCACAAATTTACTCTCTTTGGCACTATTTTCGGCACTCATGTATATTGAGAATAGTTTTTTAATATGCACACTTTAATTTACCAAAAAAAAAGTGCTTTATCATTTATAAATCTACTTATATAAGTATAATATTCCCTCTACTCTTGTTACACTATAATCTTCAAGTACATGAATATCCATATATTTTTTTCCATTCATTTCATAATAACCATCGTGACACCAATATATTTGTTCTGAAAAATCTTGAGTACTTGAATATTCATTTAAAGAAAATGTAGTGGTTGTTTCATAATCTTTATCAATTTTATAAATATCTATTTTTCCTAATTGATATGTTTGATTTTTATAGTTTACAGTTAATTCTCTACTTCTTTCTTTGCCAAAAACTTTAAATTTTATTTCAGATTTTTTAGCAATTTTATCATGATAAGCATCTTTTAATTTTATAATATTTTGAATAGCTAACCCATTCACATCACCAAAATCATCTTTATCCCAAATATCTATTTTTTTTATTTCAAAATATTCTTGCCAATTATCCATATTAATCACTATTTCATTTATTGGTTTTGGTTTTTCTTTGCAGTAACAATTAGGGCTGTTTTTATTTTTAAGTTCATATCCTTCTGGACATGTTTCAAGACAAGTATTTTCTTTATTATTAACATTTAATTTTGAATTAGCACTATTAATATATATAATTATTATAGCAATTGTGATAATAATTATAAATGTTATTATAATTTTTACTTTTTTCATTGTTTCCGTACCTTTCATTTAATATTAATTATCATAAATATTGCCCTCTTTATCTATGATTTCATTACTACTTACTATGGCAATTTTATCATAGTTTTCAGTTAAATATTTTGCCTTTTCTATTTTATATTCGTATTGACATTTGACATCAGCATATTTTTTACACTCATCTTTATTTGTCGCATATTTACTGATTTTATAATACGCTTTATCGGTTTTAATATAATTATCAATAATAGCTTTTACTGTTTCACCTTTAAAATCATAATTAATGTCTTTATATTCACCAATTTCATTGCCATTATTATCAAAAGTTGGTTTATATAATTTTATTTTATTGTCTACCGATAAAATTAAAACATAGTCTTCAAAATTTATATATGTTCCAATATCTTTTAAAACATTATTACCTAATTTACTGAATCGGCCAAAGCTTTTGTAATATATTTCCATATCTTCTTCCATTTTAGTTGTTTTATCATCCGTTTTACTATACGTATAATAGTTGTTTTGGGTTTCAATATTACATCCACCCCAATCACAGCTAGTATTAAATATGTCAGAATCAAAGTTTTCGGTAATAATAGATTTACAGTTTGTATCATTAGAAAATAGTTTTGATTTATTAAGGACATATACAGTATTTTTGGTTACAATGTACTGTATATTTCCACTAGCACTACCACCAATATAACCAATAATATTTTCGTCATTTAAAACTGGGCATTTTATCGTTTTGTAATATGTATGCCTTTCTTGAAAGCCTTTACTTAATTTATTTTTTGATTGATTTTCACTTGTATTCTCTTTTTTCTCTTTATCTATTGTTGTTTTGGAACTTTTAGAAGCGTTGTCAATAAATATAGAAAGAATAACCAATAAAGCAATGGTACACAATATTGCTATAAAAATTATTATCTTTTTTTTCACACAAAAACCTCCAAACTATTACTTACAAAAAAATTAGTTATTTTTTTACTGTTTGACTTCTGATTTCTTGTACATTTACAGTTAATTAATTACTATTCAGGCAAACTTCTACTAAAAAGGTATGACTTTCTAATATACAAGAAAGTGGCTAATTTGTAATTAATTCTCCTTCATAATTATTAATACTACCTAAATCATATATTTTTTTATACCCCATTTTTTCTAAGGTTAAAGCAGCTTCTTTACTTCTTTTTCCAGTTCTACAGTAAACAGCAATAGGAGTTTCTTTGTCATAATTAATTACATTTTCTATTTTGGTGTTGGGTATATTTATAGCTCTTGGAATATGACCTGATTTATATTCTTCTTCTGTTCGAACATCTATTAGAACAATGTTTTCATTTTGAATGATTGTAGATATATTATTAGCTGTTTTGCTTGTTCCACTAATATTGGTTATAAAAATGACTAATACAATTAAAACGGTTATAAATAGTGCATATAAAATATTTTTTTTCATTATATCTTATCCTTTCAAGGATTTTATTTTAATAATCTAATTATGTCATTATATGTTATTAAAATCATTAGTGCCATTAACAAGAAGAAACCAATAGCATGAATGGTATTTTCTAATTTTGGGTCAACTGGTTTTCCTTTTATTTTTTCAATTATGATAAATAATAATCTTCCACCATCAAATGCTGGAATTGGAAGTAAATTTATAAATCCAACATTAACACTTAATAAAGCTATTAAACTTAATACTGACCATATACCAGCGTCAGTTGCGGTTCCTACTATTCCAAAAATTCCTACAGGACCAGCTAAAGCGTTTATGTTTAAATTTCCTGTTATTAAATATCCAATAATTAATATCATTTGATGGATTAAACTAAAGGTTTTTGAAAAAGCATATTTTAAAGATGCAAAGAATCCAGTTTCTACTTCATCTGTAATAACAAAACCATATTTATAAACTTCTTCATCATTTTCTTTGACTTTTTTAGGTGTTAAAGTAATAGTTTTAGTTTTACCATTTCTTTCAACTTCCATTTTGATTTTTTCTCCAGTATTGACTTGAAGTTCTAGTGCTAGTGTATCATAAGTACTAGCATCTTTACCGTTTATCTTTAATATTCTATCTCCTTCTTTTAATCCTGAGGTGTAAGCTGGATAATCTTTACTAATTTCCCCTACTATTGCTTTATTTTGAGGAGCTCCTGTAAATAAGGCAATAATAAAGAAAAGAATTATAGCAAGTAAAAAGTTATTCATGATACCAGCTATCACTGTCATAAATTTTTGTCCAAATGTTTTGACACTAAATTTTTTATCTTTTGGTACATCTGGGTCATCATCTATTTCTTCTCCTGCCATTTGTACAAAACCACCAATTGGTATTAATCTAATAGAATATTCTGTTTCATCATTTTTTCTTGTCCATTTAAAAATTCTTGGACCCATTCCGATGGAAAATTCATATACATATATACCTGCCTTTTTAGCAAATATAAAGTGGCCAAATTCATGGATTAAAACTATTACTCCTAAAATTAATATAAAATATAATAAAGTCATATAATCTCCCCTTTTGCAATTTTGTTAGAACGAAATATCAAAATTTGTTCTTTATCATGATAAAGTCTAGATACATTATAAACAGATATGTTTGTAAATAACTTTTTGCAAAGCAAATTCCTAATAAATAAAGAACATAAATCCTAATAATACAAAAATAATACTATCTAATCTATCCAATATACCACCATGGCCTGGTATTAAATTTGAAAAATCTTTTTTACCAAAGTAACGTTTTATGGCTGAGAATACTAAGTCGCCATATTGACCTAGTAATGATAAAAATGTACATATGGCAAGTATTTCTATTTTAGAAAATGTTGGGTCTATTACTGTATGATGGAACATTGCACCTATGAATACTCCCATAATTGTTCCACCAATCATTCCCTCTATTGTTTTTTTAGGTGATATTTCTTCTAGTAATTTATGTTTACCAATGAACATACCTGTAATATATGCGAAAATGTCTGTAGACATTGGTATTAATAATAAGAATATTAATAAGTTTAGGCTAACGGAACGAACTAATATTAATAATGACATAGATATTCCTAAAAACAATAATCCTCCTATAAGATAAAATGCATCATTTATACTATATTTTGAACGTTCATGATAAAAGACTGTTGGTATCAAAAATGCCATAAATAAAGCTGATAACACTCTATAATCTAAGGTAAACACATTAGAAATATCCTTTGAGTTAGCTATTAATATTACTGTTATAAAAATATATGCAATTAATTGAATAAAAATTGGCAATTGTTTTTTACTGGCTTTTATATCTAAAAACTCTTTTAATGCGATAAGTGAGATTACATATACTCCTACATTGAAAGCTGTTCCTCCAACCATTATTAATGGAATAACAATAGCTAAAGCGACAATTGCACTAATTATTCTTGTTTTCATAATCTATACCTCCATATCTTCTATCACGTTTGGTATATTCTAAAATGGCTTTATCAAATTCATTTTCATCAAAGTCTGGAAAATATGTTTTTGGAAAGTAAAATTCAGCATATGAATTTTGCCAAAGCATGAAATTACTTAATCTTTGTTCTCCTGATGTTCTAATCATTAAATCGATTGGTGGTAAATTTTGATATAAGTATTTATTAAAAGTATTTTCATCTAATTTATCTATATCTAACTTACCATTTTGAATATCTTTAACTATTTTTTTTGTAGCATCTATTATTTCAGCATGTCCACCATAATTAAAACAAATATTAAATAATTTGTCTTTATAAATACTTGTTTCTTTTTCAATAATTCTCATAGCTTCAATAACTTTTTCAGATAATTTTTCTTTTCTACCTGAGAAGACAACTTTTATTTTTTCTTCATGACAAAATTCTAATATTTCTTTTTGTTTTGAGTTTAGTAAATTCATCAAAAAATTTACTTCCATTTTACTTCTTTTAAAATTTTCAGTTGAAAATAGATAAGCACTTAAATATTTTATTTTTTTAGAAAATATATAAGCACTTAATTTTTTTAAATTAATAAATCCTTCATTATGACCTTCACTTCTTGACATTCCTTTTTCAGTAGCCCATCTTCCATTACCATCAACTATTATGGCAACATGGTTTGGTACTTTTAATTTTGAATAATCCATGTTACTACCTCACTATCCATAACAATTATAATATATTTTTTTCTTTAAAACAATGGAATTGATAAATTTTAAGGTTATTTACATTTTACAGTAAAGAAAATGGATTTTAAAAATTATTTTTGTTTAATTATTATTTTTGGGTTTTTGTTTCTATCTAAAAAGTTTAGTATAAAAATCATTTCTTCTCTTGGTATGGCTATACATCCACCAGTATATCCTTTATCTCCTAAACAATGTATAAAGATAGCAGAACTTTTTCCTCTACCATCTTCATATTTCTCTCCATTTACGTTATATTCAATATAGATTGCATATTCGTATTGTTTCGGATAGTCTATAAGGTGCTCGGCGGAGGAAAAATCTTTTTTATTCAAATTTATTATATAAGGATAGTTAAGATTATTTATTTTTTCGTTTAAACTAACTAATTTATTATAATATTTTGAGTTTTCATCATCTACCCAATAGAGATTTTTATTTATTTTTATGTATGGATAGTTTATGTTTAGATTATGTATTCCAAAAGCTATTCCTAAATTAAATTGGCCTAGTGGAGTTGTCATTGAGCCTTCATAGGTGTGTTTGTTTACGCCATTTTTTCCAATTTCTACATGGTTTATATTTTTAATTAGTTTGTCATCTTTATATAATTTCATGGTGTTTCGATTACCTATTTCAACTACTATTAATTGATTCATATTATTTCTCCTTTAGAAAAAAAGTATCTTTTCGATACTTATTTCATTTGTTTTGCTACTTCTTCAGCAAAGTTTTCTTCTTTCTTTTCTATACCTTCGCCTACTTCATATCTATACATAGAAACGATTTTACCGCCATTATTTTTAGCATATGTTTTAACGTTTATATCACTATCTTTAACAAATGGCTGTTCTTCTAGGCATATTTCTTTATAGAATTTATTAAGTCTACCTTGAACCATTTTTTCAGCAATTTCTGCTGGTTTTCCTTCATTCATTGCTTGCTCTTTTAAAACTGTTTTTTCTTTTTCTAATACATCTTCAGGAACATCTGCTTCACTTACGTATGTTGGACGCATAGCAGCAGCATGCATAGCTATATCTTTAGCAACAGTACTATCTGTTCCTTCAGTTACAATTAAAACTGCAATTTTACCACCCATATGAATATATTCTCCAAAGCTTTCACTATCTGTTTTAGTTACTTTGGCAAATCTTCTTAATGATAATTTTTCTCCAATTTTAGCTGTTTTAGCTACTATAAAATCATTAATAGTTCCATTTTCATAAGGTAAATTTAAAACATCATCTAATGTTTTAGCATCACTTTTAATAATAGTTTTTAAGGTTTCGCTTACTAATTCCCCAAATTCAGTATTTTTGGCAACAAAATCTGTTTCAGAGTTCATTTCTAAAATTACTGCATTATTACCTTCAGTTAAAATAGCAGCAATGCCTTCTGCTGCAATTCTATCAGCTTTTTTTGCGGCTTTAGATATTCCTTTTTCTCTTAGCCAATCAACAGCTTCTTCAATACTACCGTTTGTAGCTTCTAGTGCTTTTTTACAATCTAACATTCCAGCACCAGTTTTTTCTCTTAGTTCTTTTACTAAACTTGCACTAATCATATTTATCCTCCTTTATTTAAAAAGATGACTCTTTGGTCATCTTAGATTTATTATTTTAAAGCTTCAATTAATTCTGCTTTTTTCATTGTAGAATAACCCTTAACTTCTTTAGCTTTAGCTAATTCACGAAGTTCTGCAACAGTTTTTGTTGTTAAATCTTCTTGAACGGCTTTTTTAGATTCAGATTTAACTTCTTTAACTTCTGCTTTTTTAACTGTTTCTTTAGGATTCTTTTCTACTTTTTCAGATGACTTAAAATTTTTTTTATCAGATTTACGTTCAAATTTTGGTTTTCTATCTTCTTTACGTTTAACAGTTTCTAAGGCTTTTTTCATAATGTCTTCGCCTTTTTCATCTTTGCGGTTATCACTTGTGTAATCAACAATTTTACCACCATTAGCTTCAATGATAGCATTATTCATAACACCAACAATTAATTTTACCGCTCTAATGGCATCATCATTACCAGGAATTACATAGTCTACCATATCAGGGTCACAGTTAGTATCAACAACACCAAACACTGGGATATTTAATTTTCTTGCTTCTCTAATAGCGATTTCTTCTTTAGATGGGTCAACGATAAACATAGCTTGTGGTAATTTATACATATCTCTAATACCAGCTAATAATTTATTTAGTTTATCATATTCCTTTTTGATATGTACAACTTCTTTTTTAGGTAGAAGTTCAAATGTTCCATCTTTTTCCATCTTTTCGATTTGTTCTAATCTTTTAACCCTTCTTCTGATTGTTTTGAAGTTAGTTAATGTTCCACCTAACCATCTTTCATTAACGTAATATGAATTAGATCTTAATGCTTCTTCTTTAACTGCTTCTGAGGCTTGTTTTCTTGTTCCAACAAATAAAACTTTACCACCGTTTGCTGCTATTTCTTTTAAAGCTGCATAAGCTTCTTCAATCTTTCTAGCTGTTTTTTGTAAATCGATAATGTAAATATCATCTCTGGCTGTAAAGATGTACTCTTTCATTTTAGGATTCCATCTTTTAGTTTGGTGTCCAAAATGAACACCAGCTTCTAATAAATAACTCATTGACACAACGGCCATAATTCATTCCTCCTTTTTGTTATTCCTCTGAATATTTTAACAAATGCACCACCATAAAAGGCACTAGGCACACAAATCCATATTCATGTAATTTAAAAAAGCCAATAGTATTATAACATAATTTTATGGTTTTTGGTTATTTTTTATACATTTATTTTTAAAAAATTATATTTATTATAAAAATACTAAACTTTATGATTTTAAAACATAAAATAGTAAAGAAAGGAGAGCGAATATGGGTAAAAATTGTAATAATAAAATTGAGCAAATATTAGAAGAAGGTCGTCGCTGTCAGGCTATACTTGGAAATGTTGGTCCGACTGGACCTACTGGTCCAACCGGACCTGCTACCATAGTTGTTGGTACGACAACTACTGGAGCACCTGGAACTCCAGCTACGGTCTCTAATACTGGAACTAATCAAAATGCGGTATTAACGTTTAGTATTCCTGCTGGGGCGACAGGCGCGACTGGACCTACGGGGCCTACTGGAGCCACTGGACCTACGGGGCCTACTGGAGCCACTGGAGCTACTGGACCTACTGGGTCAACACCTAATATTACAATTGGAACTGTTACAACAGGAGCACCTGGAAGTCAAGCTAGTGCTAGTATAACAGGGGTAACACCAAATTTGTTTTTAAATTTAACAATTCCTGCTGGGGCTACTGGTCCTACAGGTACTGCTAGTACAGTAGCTGGACCTACCGGACCTGTTGGAGCTACTGGAGCTACTGGAGCCACTGGACCTACCGGGCCTGCTGGAACAACTGGGGCAACTGGACCTACCGGACCTGCTGGAACAACTGGAGCTACTGGACCTGCTGGAACAACTGGAGCTACTGGAGCCACTGGACCTACTGGACCTGCTGGAACAACTGGAGCTACTGGAGCAACTGGACCTACTGGACCTGCTGGAACAACTGGAGCTACTGGAGCCACTGGACCTACCGGACCTGCTGGAACAACTGGAGCTACTGGAGCCACTGGACCTACCGGACCTGCTGGAACAACTGGAGCTACTGGAGC
>CALVIB010000028.1 GCA_944329375.1 uncultured Bacilli bacterium
AGAGCAACTTACGAACACTTAATGGACTTAACTGATGATCCAGATATTTTAGGACCGCTTGCATTTTTAAGACAAAGAGAGATTATTCATTATCAACGTTTTAAAGAGTTACGCGATTATTATTTAAAAATGAAAAACGAAAGTTTAAAATAAAAAATTATTTAATATTTTTATACTTGTTTTTACAAGTATTTTTTTTATAAAAATATACATAATAAAAACAGGTGATAGTATGCGAAAGGTTATTTGGTTATTATGTGTTTTTTTATTATGTGGATGTTCTAAAACATTAGAAATACAAGGTAAAATTACAGAAATAAAATATAACGATGTTTTAATTAATGAAGAGGATTATGATGAGGTTAAAAAATTAATTAATACTACTTATAATAAGAATGAGGATAAGGATTTTTCTAACAAGCTTACAATTAAGACAACTGATGATATTTATTACTTTTCTTTAAGTGATGATGAGTTAAAGTATGATGGGAAAGTAGGGGAGAATACAAAATTAAACACTTTTTTACAGAAGTTAACAACAAAATATACAGATAAGAACTTTTATACAATAGATTACATGAAAAACTATGAAGCAAATAGTGATGAACATACTATTTTATTAGATAAGACATCTAATTATATTGTTATAAATTTTGGTGAAAAGGTAAGTAATTTAAAAATTAACGAAATAGAGGTAGAAAATGACAAGTTTACTGATGTTGATTTACTTTATAGTGAAGATAATGTAAATGAAAGTAAGGTTATTATAAGAAAAAGTATTAATTACGAAAATCCAGACATTAGAATTTCTTTTGAAAACAAGTATAATTATGTTGTTTCAATAATTCCAACTTATAATAGTGATAAAGATATAATTGAATTTAAAACTACTTTTGAGGCAAAATAAAAACTCCTTTTTGGAGCTTTTATTTTGGATTTTTCTTATTTTCGTATTTTTTTCTTTCATTTGTGTTTAGTATTTTCTTTCTTAATCTATATGTTAGTGGGGTTACTTCGACTAGTTCATCTTCATTAATATAATCTAGGCAAACTTCTAGGCTCATTTCTCTTGGCCTTTTTAAGACAACGGTATGGTCTTTATTCGCACTTCTTGTGTTTGTTAATTGTTTACCTTTAGTAACATTAACAGCTAAATCATTTTCGTGGTTGTTTTCACCAACAATCATACCTTCGTAGACATCAGTACCAGGAGCTATAAACATAACTCCACGATCTTCTAATGAACCTAAAGCATAAGCAGTAGATTTCCCATTATCAATAGAAACTAATACACCGGCTTTTCTTTCACCAATGTTACCAGTAGATAATGGTTCATATGATTTGAAAGCATGAGATAATATTCCATATCCTTTTGTTAAAGTCATAAATTCAGTAGTAAAACCTATTAATCCTCTTGATGGAACGGTATATAATAATTTAGTTTGGTTATCAAAAGGCTGCATATTTTCCATGGTTCCACCGCGGTTACCTAATGCTTCAATAACTGGTCCGACATATTCTTCTGGAACTTCTATTTCAACATCTTCATAAGGTTCACATTTAACACCATCTATTTCTTTAATGATAATTTGTGGTTTTGAAACTTCTATTTCATAACCTTCTCTTCGCATGGTTTCAATTAAAATTGATAGGTGTAATTCACCTCTACCAGATACCATCCAAGATTCTGAATCGATTTGTTTTACTTTCAAAGAAACATCTTTTTCAGTTTCTTTCATTAATCTATCTTCTATTTGTCTTGCGGTTAAGAATTTACCATCTCTACCATTAAATGGGCTTGTATTTACACCAAATGTCATTTGTAAGGTTGGCTCATCAATTCTTAGTGGAGGTAATGCTTCTTCATGTCCTACTTCACATACTGTTTCACCAACTGAAATATCTGGAAGTCCAGCAATAGCCACAATATCTCCAGCATGGGCTTCTTCTATTTCGATTTTATTTAATCCTAAAAAGCCAAAAATCTTTTGAATTCTAAATTGTTTTTTAGTTCCATCTAAACGCATACAAGTTACTGTAGAGTTTACTTTTATGTGACCTCTTTTAACTAGGCCAATACCTATTCTTCCGACAAAATCATTATAGTCAAGTAGTGCGGGTTGAAATTGGAATGGACCATTTTCATCTACTTTAGGAGCAGGAATGTTTTCAATTACGGCATCTAATATTGGATCCATGGTTTCTTTTTGGGTATTTAAATCTGGTGATGTACTAGATGTTCCATTTAAAGCTGATGCATATAAAACTGGGAATTCTAGTTGTTCTAAAGATGCACCTAATTCAATAAATAAATCCATAACTTCATCGACTACTTGCTGAGGTCTAGCAGATGGTTTATCTATTTTATTAACTACAACTATCGGAGTTACACCAGCGGCTAGGGCTTTTTTTAATACAAATCTTGTTTGTGGCATTGTTCCTTCATAGGCATCAACTACTAATAGTACACCATCTACCATGTTCATGATACGTTCTACTTCACCACCAAAGTCAGCATGACCTGGAGTATCTAATATATTAATTCTATAGTCTTTATAATGAATAGCTGTTGTTTTAGCTAAAATAGTGATTCCTCTTTCTCTTTCTAGGTCATTCGAATCCATAACTCTTTTTTGTACTTCTTCGTTTTCTCTAAATGTTCCTGACTGTTTTAATAACTGGTCTACTAATGTAGTTTTACCATGGTCGACATGGGCAATTATCGCAATATTTCTCTCTTTCATATTTACTACCTCTCTTTGCACTAGGAACAATTATAACACTAATGAAAATAATTGTAAATATTTAATTTTAAAGCGAAAAAAGTGCTAGAACTTTTTGCGTTTTAATGTATAAAAATTAATAATCATTCTTATTACTATTCTGATGGTCCATAAAAAGAAACTACCATAATATAAATCCTTAATGACATCTTCTCTTTTAGAAAAGTAATCAGATTTTAAAATCATTCTGTTTCTAAATGATAATAGATTGAGTATTTTTAAATCATCAAATTTAATAACCTTACATCTTTTTTCTACTTCGGAACAAGTGAATAATTTACAAGTTAGGTTTTTAGTTGTACATCCTTTTACACTTTGATACATGCACATTCTACAGCAGCCATTAATTGTTCCGTTCTGGAGTTTTTGCTGGACATAACACTTATTATTTTTAAATCCACAAATGTTTTTGTTTTTATAGTGATTATCTATTTGTTTGCAGGCTTCATCATAAATATAAGTTATTCTTGGCTTTCTTTTTTTAATATTTAAAGCTTTAATTATAGGTTTTACTTCTTCATAGTTTGTTTCCACAGTAAATTTTGTTTTTTTAAAAATAAATGATTTATAAAAAAATGACAAAATAAATTTTGTCATACGTCCCCTAAAGGGGACATTTTTGTTATAATTAAGGTATGAAACATGTAGACATAGTTAATTTTAATTCATGGGCTAAAAAGCATATAACTGATGATAATAAATTTGATAAAGATGGATTTATTATTATGAAAAATAATAATAAATCCACTGGTGTTATTGCTAGAATTTTTGAAGATCATTGGGACAATTATTATAGTAAATATAAAGTCACTATAGATAAAACAAGGCCTAATGCTAATAAAGAAGTCAATAAAATTATTTCTTGTTCTAATCATAAATTAGGAGCTACCGTTTATTGTTGTCAAGATTGTGGAGAAGTAATCTTTTCTCACCACACTTGTAAGGGCAAACTATGTTCTTCTTGTGGTATTAAAACTCAAAAAATTAGAACTGAAAATATTTTAGAAAAATGTGTGAACGTTAAACATAGGCATATTACCTTTACTATTCCAGATGTTTTATGTCCTTGGTTTTTTCATACTCTAAATGACACCAGTTTATTATTTGAAGCTATTAGTGATACTTTATACTCTATTGTTAATGGTAAAGTCAAAAAGAAGAAAATTAGAAAATATAATTTAAAATATACTCCTGGCTTCTTTGCTTTTCTTCATACTTTTGGTAGACCTTTAAATTTTAACACTCATATTCATGTTATTATTGCTGAATGTGTTTTTGACAAATTTAAAAATTATAAAAAATATGATTATTTTAATTATAATGCTTTATCTAAAAGATTTATGAAAATTTTGCTTGATAAAATGGAAAAACATTTTGGTAAACAAAAGTTTTCTAAAACTAAAAATATTATGTATCTAAAATACAAAAATGGTTTTTATGTAAATAATAGATTAGAAGATGATGGTTACAAGTTCAAATCAATAGAAGATTTAATTCGTTATCTTACTAGATACTGTTCTAGACCAGCCATGGCAGAAACTAGAATTATTAATTATGATGGCGAAAATGTTACTTTCTTTTATAGAGACCACAAAGAAGAAAAATATCACGAACAGACTGTTTCTGCTTTTGAATTTATTACTAAATTATTATGTCATCTATTACCTACTGGTTTTAAATCTATTAGAAGTTATGGTTTTTATAACAAATCAAATAAATTATGTGATAATATTAAATATGTTATTTCTAAAGAAAAAATTAAATTTAAAAGGCAGTTGCTTAAATGGAAAAATCTCATTTTAACTTCATTTAATCGTATACCCATTATTTGTCCCAAATGTAATCAAATAATGGAGCCTTTATTTGAAGTCTCGTGAAGGAGTGATTAGTATATGAGTTCTATGTTAAGAAAAATTAACAAAAAACAAAACTTAAACTTTTCTATGGGTATTAAATTTTTATGCCCTAAATGTGGAAACACAAAACTAATTCCACAAAGTACATTTCAAAAAATGAATAATGAAACTTTTAAAAACAATCCTATTTTTCTATGCGATAAATGTAAAATTAAAATGAAACCTATTACTGTTGAAGTTGATTATTAAAAACAATATATTCTTAATTTTTAACGGATTTAATTGCCGTCTTTTTCAGTGTATTTATTACAACCACGCCTTTTTTACTTTTGCAAAGCAAATTCCTAGTATATAAAAAAAGAGCTTTCGATAAAATTTATCTAAAGCTGTTTGATTATTAATTTTAATTAATTTATTCATCTATTCCACCAAAGTAATTTCTTAAAATATAATCAAAAGATATTTTTACATCTGGAAAAACTGGCATTTCTTCTAAATCATGTCTTGAGAACCAACCTATGTCATTACTTTCATCACTAACTTTTAATGGCTCTTCTGGGTTATTAGGTTTTCCTACATAAACCATATCGATCATTCTATCACCGTTTTCTTTGCGGTTATATTGAACTCCTAACGGTCTTATTAGGTCATCTTCTCTTGGAAAGTGTTCTCCTATTAAAGTAGATTTGATACCTGTTTCTTCATAAACTTCTCTAACTGCAGCTTCTTCTGGAGTTTCATTTTCTTCTATATGACCGCCTGGTTGAAGCCATTTATTATATTTTTTATGTCTTACTAATAATACTTTTTTATTTTCTGGATTTATTATATATGCGGATGCACAAAAATGTCTCATATTTATCACCTAAATAATTATAACAGACAATTTGTTTGATTACTAGTTTAAAATGTCATAGCTTTTAGAATTGACGTTTTTTCCGTAAACTTTGAAGTTTTCAGATAAATCTAAAGTTGCTAAAATAACATCTTCTATCTGATATCCTTTGACTTTTAGTTCATGCATCAGCCATAGTTCATCTTTATGCATAATTCTTAATGATTCGTGAATTATTTGTCCATCAATAATTAAATTAGCACATAAGCCGTTTTTTTCTTTTCTTATATTTAAATCTTTATTAATAGGCTGTTGATAATCGGTTTTAGGTAAAAAACTTATTTTACCATTTGCTTCCATTAAAGCATAATCAATTTCTGATATATCAAAGTAACCATTAATTCGGCATTCTTCTAATAAATCATTGATATCAAATTTTGTTTTTTTTAAATTTTTATATAATATTTTACCATCTTCTATAATAACCGTTGGATCTCCTATAAAGAATTTCCTTGCTTTTAGACTTTTTAAGGTGATTATTGAAACTAAATAGGCTACTACTCCAAATATTATTACAGCAACAGTTCCGTGCAGATACCCGGAGTCTAAATTTAAAGCCATTTCAGCGGCAAAATTTCCAATAGAAATACCAATAACGTAATCGAATAAACTAAATTGGGAGACTTGTTTTTTACCAATCATTTTAGTAACGAAGAATAAAGTAATGAGAGAAACTAAACAGCGTAATATAACATCTAATATTTCTATTATTTCTTTTGCCATAAAATCACCATTTATATTATGAGCGTAAAAAAAATAATTATACAAACGATAATTATTTTTCTTTATGATGTTTTTTATGAAAGGCTGCTTGGTCAACAATGATATCTGTTTTTAATACAAATATTACAACAATTACTGTTAATATAGCATATATTATATATCCTAATTTTTGATCGTGAAGGGCATAGATAATTGAAGCTGCAGCAAACAAAATATCAATACCATAGATGATTAATACGGTTGTTCTATGTGAGAAATTTTTATTTAATAATTGATGATGTAAATGAGATTTATCTGGTTTTGAGATTTTTTCACCTTTTAATAATCTTCTAATAATAGCAAATACTGTGTCTAAAATTGGAATAGCTAAAATAAGAAGTGGAATAATTAAAGAGGTTAAAGTAACACTCTTAAATCCTAATAGAGCAATTACAGCTATCATAAATCCCATAAATAGAGAACCAGAGTCTCCAGCAAATATACTAGCTGGATGAAAGTTATGAACTAAGAAGCCTAGAACTGAACCTAGCATAATAAATGTTAAAACGAAGTCTAGTCCTGTTTTTCCCATAATAATTGCAATTATACCAATTGTTGCGAAATAAATTGAACTAATTCCAGCGGCTAAGCCATCTAAACCATCAATTAAATTAATACAATTTAAGCATCCTAAAATAAAGAATATAGTAATAGGATATGCGAATACACCTAAGTCTAAATAAAAACCAAATGCCGTTATATCTTGAATTAATAATTTTCCATAACATGTTACAACTATTGCGGCCATTAATTGGGCTACAAATTTAACTGATGCTTTTAATGGTTTAATATCATCAATAGCACCTGTTAAAACAATAATAAAACTACCTATTAAAATAGAATTCATTGTACTACTAGGTTCACCAAATAACATATAGCCAAATAAGAAACCTAAGAAAATAGCTAGGCCCCCTAATCTTGGCATTGGCTTACTATGAACTTTTCTTTTGTTTGGAATATCCAAAGCTCCAACATGAATAGCAATTTTTTTAATAAATGGAATTAAGATTGCGACAAATAAGAATGTTGTAATAATCATGAGTAATATTTTTGTTATTTCTGTTTGTCCCATTGAAACTCACCTCTAATAAATATATTTTACCATATTTTATAGGATAATGCTAATTAATATTTGGCTGTTTAAATTGATAACTCATACCTAATACTGCTATTATTATGAGTACAATAATAGATAAAATATTATTTTGAAAATTTAATAAATTAAAGGCATTTTCGGTTATTAAACTAGCCCCTCCTAGACTAGTTGATATAATCATGAGTGGTCTTGTGAATTTAACACCTAAAATACCAGCAATTATTCCTGAAATTACACTAATAATTGTTTGAATATTACTTTCTAAACCCAGGTTATTACATAAAGAATAAACAGTGATTGCACAGAGTAAAAATATACCAACCAAATATAAGTTATAAGAAATAAAGCCAAATAATAATGCAATGATAGCTGATACAATATATATTATTGTTTGATCTGTAATAAAATTTGGTAATACAACAATACCTAGATTAAAACCAATGATTAGTCCCATTATAGCTATTAAGGTTTTATTTAATTTATAACCGAAAAAACAACTCATCAATCCAATTAATACTGCTACAATATTAACAATATTCATTTTTACACTTCCTTTTTTATATTATACCACAGAAAAAGACGAATTACTCGTCTTTATAGAAAACCTCATATGCTTTATAAGCATTATAAATATCAAATTTACTAGTTATTTCATAAGGTGAGTGCATAGATAATACCGGAACTCCACAATCAATTACATCGGAACCTCTATCGGCTAAAATGTAAGCTATTGTTCCACCGGCTCCAACCCCTATTTTACCCATTTCACTATTTTGATAGGCTATATTATTTTTTTCAAATAAGTTTCTAATATATCCAACAAATTCAGCATTAGCATCTGAGGCTCCTCCTTTAGAAGCACTACCAGTATATTTTATTACTGATATACCATGACCAATATATGATTCGTTGTTTTTTTCATATATGCTTTGAAAATTTGGGTTATATCCAGCAGTAACGTCAGCAGATAGTACTCTTGATGATTTTAAACAAGCATCTAATAATCCTGGTTTATTTCCGATTGTTTTTTCTAATAATTCATTTAAGAAATATTCAAATATTCTAGATGACATACCAGTATTACCCATACTACCAATTTCTTCTTTATCAGCTAATAAGCAGATTGATGTTCTTTTTGGGGTGTCTATATTTAATAAAGCTTTTAAACTAGTATAAGCACAGACTCTATCATCTTGTCCATAACCAGCAACTAAACTTTTATCAAAACCTAAACTTTTTGCTTTCATGGCTGGAACAAATTCTATTTCACTACTGACAAAATCTCTTTCAACAATACCATATTTTTCATTTAGTAAATTTAAAATATTTAGTTTAACTTTTTCAGTGATTTCTTCTTCTGTTTTATAAGAAATACTTCCTACTAAGATATTTAAATCTTCGCCTTCGATAGCATCGTTTAATTTTTTCTTGTTTTGCTCTGATGAAAGATGAGGAAGTAAGTCAGCAATAGTAAATACTGGGTCATCATCTTCTTCACCAATATTTATTTCAATTTTTTTGTCTTTAGTTATAATAACTCCATGCATACTTAAAGGAATGTTTACCCATTGATATTTTTTTATTCCACCATAATAATGAGTTTTTAGGAGCGCTAATTCTTCGCTTTCATATAATGGGTTTGGTTTTAAGTCTAATCTTGGGCTATCAATATGAGCTCCTATTATGTTAAAACCATTTTTTAAATCATCTGAGCCTATTACGGCGGCATAGATGTTTTTTTCTCTATTGATGTAGTATACTTTATCTCCAGCTTTTAGATTATCTAAGTTTTCAATGTTTTTAAAATTGTTTTTTTCTAAAATATTTGTTAAAACTTTTACACATTCTCTTTCTGTTTTGGCAGAGTTTATGAAGTTTATAAATTTTTCTGAAAAGTTATAAGCTTTTTCTTTTTCTTCTTCGTTTAATGTTTCCCAGCCATTTGTTTTTTTTCTAAACAATTTTTCTTTTAATTCTTTTGCTTTTTCCACTTTAAATCTCCTTTCTATTTATATTATGGTCTAATAATTTTTATTTAAACCACTTTCTAGTAAAGGAATATTTTCTAATAACACTCCCGTTCCTTCTACAACGCATGTTAATGGACTTTCAGCAACAAATACAGGTACTTTTAATTCATGACTTAATAAACTATCAATACCATCTAATAAAGCTCCACCACCTGTGATTACAATACCTTTATCAATTATATCTGCTGATAATTCTGGTGGTGTTTGTTCTAAGACTGATTTGGCTGTATTTATTATTATATATGCACTTTCTCTTAAAGCTTCTTCTACTTCTTCAGAAGTGAAAGTTATTGTATGAGGTAGTCCAGTTACTAAATCACGGCCTCTAACTTCCATTTTTTCATTTTTAGAGCCTGGAAAAACTGTTCCAATTTCAAATTTTATTTCTTCTGCTGTTCTATCACCAATTAATAATTTATATTTTTCTCTTATGTATTTAATAATATCATTATCAAATGTATTTCCAGCAATTTTAATTGATGATGAGGTTACAATACCACCTAATGATAAAACGGCAACATCAGTTGTTCCGCCACCGATATCTATAACCATATTACCACTTGGTTTTGATATATCCATACCAGCTCCAACAGCAGCAACTTTTGGCTCTTCTTCTAGATATACTTTTCTAGCCCCTGTTTTTTCAGCAGCTTCTCTAATTGCATTTTTTTCAACTTGTGTAATATTTGAAGGACAACAAATTAGTATTCTAGGTCTTCCAAAGAAACTTTTGCCATTTACTTTTCTAATAAAGTTATTTAACATTATTTCAGTTATTTCAAAATCAGCAATAACTCCATCTTTCATTGGTCTAATTGCTTTGACTTGTCCAGGAGTTCTTCCTAGCATTTCTTTGGCTTTAGTTCCAACTGCAACTGGTCTTTTTGTTTCTTCATCTATTGCGACTACACTTGGCTCATTTAAAACAATACCTTGTCCTTTAATGTAAATAAGAACATTAGCTGTTCCTAAATCTATTCCTATATCTTTTGAAAACATATTATCACCTTTTTCTTAAAATATTATATCATACCTAACTTAGTTTGGGTATGACTATTGATGTTTTTTGATATTTTTTCTTTATTTTAGTGTATGAATTTTAGCAAATAATTTTAATATATTTTAATTTTTTTCTTGCACATAAAAAAGAGTTTTAATTACTCTTTAATTCATCTAGGGTTTTATTGTAACAATTATCTGGGTTAATATATTTACCATCCACTGATATTTCAAACAAAACATGTTTGCCTAAATCTTTTTCTAAGTTTGATTCACCAGCTTTTCCAATTACTGTACCTTGAGCAACTGTATCTCCTTCTTTGATGGTTACTTCACTTAGACTTTGGTATGTTGTGATAACATTTGATTCATGTTCTATTGTAACTATTTTGCCCATTAATTTATCTTCTTTAACTGACACTATTTTCCCAGGCATGACACTTACTACATCAAATGTATTATCTATTCCACCATAAGATGTTCCATTATTTTGAATGTATGTTGTATCATAATTAATGATGGCGTTTTGTTGAGTCTTTTCATCTCCTTTATAATCATAAAAACTATTTAATGCTTTAACATTAGTATCAGTATAAGGTTTTATAATTACATTTTGTGTGTTTACAACTGTTTCAACTCCTTCATCGAATAGTCTTGAGACATAAGTATGGTCTTCTTCTTTTTCTAATGATTTTTGTGATAAATCGGCATACCAAAGTCCTCCTAATAATAAAGTGCTTAATCCTATACACATAATATAAATGGCTGATTTTTTTAATTTTATTTTTTTCATTTTTTTCACCTCTACTATCATTTTGGATAGTTTTTGGTTTTTTATACTAATTTTTTTTAATTTCTGTATTTTTATAATAATGTTTTAATATTTGGTCATATTTATATCCTTCTTTAGCCATTCCATTAGCTCCATATTGGCTCATACCAACACCATGACCGAAACCTTTAGTTGTTATGGTTATGTTGTTTTGATTTTGGACTATATCAAAGTAATTTGAACGTAGTGAAAGTTTTGTAGCTACATCTCTTCCTTTCATTTCTTGGTCATTTATTTTTAGGGCTTTAGTTCTTCCAGTACTAGTTTTTTCGGTTACTTCAATTTTTAATGTTTGTTTAAAAGGTAAATTTAATTTTTTATAAAAATCTTCTAATGTGAATGTATAAGTATCAATGTACACTGGTGATTCTTTATCCCACGTACTATCGACACTTCTTAAATAGGGAAGGGCAGATACAAAAACTTCTTCACTATTTTCTGTGGCTCCAACACTTGTTGAAAAAAACATGGCATTTACTATTTCTCCATTATAAGTTAAATATTCACCACTTGTTTCAGCAATAGCTGTTTTTATTTTATTTATTTTTTTGGGATAATCTTCTTTCCAATTGTTTTTTAACTGTTCATCGGTTAAATATACTTGATTAGCTGTTGTATTTACGACATCATAATCTTTATCTTTAGTAGCTGCCATTTGATACATGGCATAACTTCTTGAAGCAACTGCTTGAGCTTTTAGGGCTTCTAATTCGAAGGTGGCAGGCATTTCTCCAGCAACTACACCTTTTATGTATTCTTCAAAAGGTATCTCTTTAATAATGTTAGTTTGTTCATCTTTAACTCTGATTGTGTTATTGGTTATATATTTGAATTTTATTTCATCGGTTTTGACAAATATGTTTACAAACAAAAAAGGTATTATGATAACTAATAAGGTTACTAATATAAGCTTTTTCATATCTTAGTTCCTTTCTATATGAATTTCGTACTTTCGAAAAAATCATAGAAAAAATTGGTGACTAAGTATGATAAAGCCATAGCAACTATTAGATATAATACCCTAGATGAATAGTATCTATTCTTTTTAAATATGCCAGATATGTTTAAACTTTCCAAAGCCCATATGCTTGCGATTACCGTTATAATGTATATTAAACCTTTTAATGACATTTAGCTTTTGTAATTATCTAACATTTCAATACGTTTTTTATGACGTTCTAAATTACTGAATGGGGTTTTTAAAAATACATCGGTAATATCTTTAGCTCTAAATAATGGCATATTTCCATTTATGGCAATTATATTAGCATCATTATCTTGCCTTGTGTATTTTACTTCTTTAATGTTATCTACTTTAGCACATCTTACTTTTTTTACTTTATTACAAGCAATACTAATGCCTATACCACTACCACAAATAGCAATTCCTTTTTCTATTTTGCCATCTCTTATGGCTTCTCCTAATTTAAATCCATATTCTGGATAGTCATGAGAAGCTTTATCATCACAGCCATAGTCAATGACAGTATATCCTTTTTTAGTTAAATATTTTGTTAGTTTTTGTTTTAATTTAAATCCTCTATGGTCACTTGCTAGACCAATTTTATTTTCAGGTATATTTATGTCTATTATTGTTTTTTCTTGATAATCATTTTTTACTATATCTTGTAATGATGTTTCTTTTTCCACTTTTCTAATCCTCCTTTAAATTAATTATATCATCAATTTGTGAAATTTTTAAGAAGTATTTTATTTATTAAATTAATTACCTTTCTATTATCATTTTGTATACGAAAGTTTCGTTATTTAAAGTTTTTGATTATTTAAAATGGGATAATGGAATTGTGGTGATTGTATGATTGGAAAATTACTTAAAATAATTAGAATAAATAAGGGCCTAAAACAATCAGAATTAGCGGAAAAATTAAATATTGCACAAACTACTTTATCTGGATATGAAACCAGTTACAGTAATCCTAAATTCGAAATTATTGAAGAATTTGCAAATAATTGTAATTATGAAATAATTTTTAGAAATAAAAAAACAAAAGAAGAAATTACTACTGATTCTATTAAAAGAAAAGATATTTAAAAAACATTTGCTTTTTTCAGCAAATGTTTTATTTTACGAATGGTAATAATGCCATAAATCTTGCTTTTTTTACTTCGTTTGCAATAAATCTTTGATGCTTGGCACATGCTCCAGTAATTCTTCTTGGTAAAATTTTACCTTTATCTAAACTGATATATTTTTTTACAGTATCATCTTTGTAACTCACATGTTTACCAGCACACATTTGACATACTTTTCTTTTTTTTCTACGAAATTCTGCCATAAAAACCTCCTATTCTAAGAAATTATCATCAATTGAAACGTTATCCCCAAAGTCTGCGAAAGGGTCATCTTCTACATTAACATCATTTGTAGGAGCAGGTACATCTTGGTAATCATATGGTGTTGCACTATTTCTTGCTTCTGATGAGCGTTTTGTATCTAAGAATTGTACATTATCTGCTACAACATCTGTTGTATATCTTTTACTTCCATCTTGTGCGGTATAACTTCCTGTTTGAATTCTTCCTTCAATAGAAACTTGGCTACCTTTATCTAAGTAATTAGCCACATTTTCTGCTTGACGGCGCCATACTACAATGTTAATAAAATCAGCTTCTCTTTCTCCTTGGGCATTATTAAAAGTTCGGTTTACTGCTAAAGAGAATCTAGTATAAGGAATATTTCCTCCTGTATATCTTAATTCTGGTTTAGCTGTTAATCTACCAACTAAACATACTCTGTTCATAAAACTACCTCATTTCTTATTCTTCTACTTTTGTAATTAAATGACGAACAATATCATTATTAATAAGAGCTAAACGGTCAAATTCTTTAATAGCTTTATCATCTTTAGCTTCTACCTCAAAAATATAATAATATCCGCTTTTGAAATCTTTTATTTCATAAGCAAATTCTCTTTGGCCCATGTTTTCTTCTTTTGTTACTTTACCACCATTTTTTTTGATGATTTCTGAAAAATCTTTAACAACTTTTTTCACATCATCTTCACCTAATGTTGGTCTTATAATAAACATGATTTCATAGTTTTTCATTTTTCCACCTCCTTATGGTCTATTCGGCTTTCTTTGAAAGCAAGGAGTAAATTAATTACTCGGTTAAGATTATACCAAAATATATGGAAAAAGTAAACTAATTATGTTTACTTTGTTTGTAAAATGTAGATTTTTATTTTAATTTATATTTTTAGATAAATTGTTTATCTCTATTATAAATTAATTGTTTATTTGAGTAAATTTCCATTTTTGCGAAGGTGTTCCATTACATGTATATAATTGAATTTTTGTTCCATCAACTGTTTGTCCATTAGAGACATCTAAACATTT
>CALVIB010000029.1 GCA_944329375.1 uncultured Bacilli bacterium
AAATGTTTAGATGTCTCTAATGGACAAACAGTTGATGGAACAAAAATTCAATTATATACATGTAATGGAACACCTTCCCAAAAATGGAAATTTGTTCAAATAACTAATTAATAAATATCCCACAATAAAGAAATAAGTGTAAAACCTTGTTTCTTTTTACTTATCCAAACAAAAAGTTTATTAATAATTTTGAACACGGCCATATAAAATTAAAAAAATTGATATAACAATATCTAAAAATGAGAAAACAATAATTTATTAGACAAAATCTCAAATGAAAAGTTATCTATGTAGAAATGAAAAAGTAATTTAATAACCTTAAGTGCATTTTTTAAGAGCAAATTAAAATAGAAAACAATCTAGTACAAGCCATTCAATTATAATAAATTATAGCATTTGTAAATTTGCAAGTTATATCTAATTTCAACAATTAAAGTTTCATGTACAATTACAACTGTTAATAATAGTGTTTCTGAAACATTAATTTTAAGTTCAAAAAAAAATAATCATAATTTAAATAATATATAGATGTTTATCTATCTTTATGCATCATTTCATCAATTCAATTATTAGTTTTTTAAATATAGTTTAACCCATATAGAATTGTAAACTAAATTTTATTATAAAGCAGTAGTCAAAAATACCGTGAAAATTTACTCACGGTATTTTTTGATTGTAAATTTACATAAAAAAACAAAGAAAAACAATAAATTTCCTTTACTTTTTTTAATGCTAATAGTAAAATAGTGGTATAAAGTGAAAATAAGTGGGGAAAAGTGGGTGATAAAAATGTTCATGGGTGAATATCATCAAAAAATTGATGAAAAAGGGCGTTTAATAATACCTGCTAAAATAAGATATGAATTAGGTGATAATTTCATAATAACTCGTGGTTTAGATGGATGTTTATTCATTTATAAAAAAGAAACATGGGAAAAAATTATAAATAATTATCAAACTTTACCAAATGTTAAAGAAGCTAGAAATTTTATGAGATTTTTCCTTTCAGGAGCAGCTCCACAAAGCTTCGATAAACAAGGTAGAATCAACATTTCTAAAGCCTTATTAAAACACGCCAACTTATCCAAAGATGCTGTAATTATCGGTGTCGGCGATAGATTAGAAATTTGGGATAGTGACAAATGGAATAACTTCATTTTAGAAAATGAAGAATCATTCTCTGATGAAGCTGATAACTTATTTTCACAAAATTTAAATTAGGAGGAAAAGCATGCATGAAAGTGTCCTATTAACCGAAAGTATTAAATATCTAAATTTAAATAAAAAAAGCATCATTGTTGATTGTACCTTAGGTTATGCTGGGCATAGCTCAAATATTCTAAAACAAATCAAAGAAGGATATCTTTATGCTTTTGACCAAGACCAAGAAGCTATCAAAGAAGCAGATAAAAAACTAAAACAAATAGGAACAAACTATGAAATAATAAACACTAACTTTGTTAACTTAAAAGAAGAAATAAAAAAAAGAACAGATAAAGTAGATGGTATTTTATTTGATTTAGGAGTATCATCTCCTCAGTTAGATGAAGATTATAGAGGTTTTAGTTTTCATAAAGAGGCAAAATTAGATATGCGTATGAATCAAAATCAAAAGTTAAATGCTTATGATGTTGTAAACAATTATTCGCAAGAAGAATTAATTAAAATCTTTAAAATTTATGGCGAAGAAAAATATGCAAATAGTATTGCTAAGGGAATAATCAAAGAAAGAAATATAAAGCAGATAGAAACAACCCTAGAATTAGCTGAAATAATAAAAGAAAATGTTCCTGAAAAATATAGAAGAAAGTCTCATCCAGCTAGAAAAATATTTCAAGCAATCAGAATAGAAGTAAATGATGAATTAAATGTTTTTGAAAAAGCCTTAAAAGGTGCCTTAGATATTATAAAACCAGGTGGCAGAATATGTGTGATTACCTTCCACTCACTAGAAGATAAAATATGTAAAAATATCTTTAACGAAGTAAGTAAATTGCCAAAAGAATTACAAAATTTGCCAGTAATACCTGATGAATACAAACCAAAATTTAAAATAATTGCAAACATCACACCAACTAAAGAAGAAATAGAAAAAAATAACCGTTCAAGAAGTGCAAGACTAAGAGTAATAGAAAGGGAAATGTAAAATGGCTAAAAAGAAAAATAAATCAAAAATTACAAAAGGAGAAAGATTATTATATTTTTATGCTACTGTCGCATTTTTCCTAATGCTCGGTTTAAAAATATTTTGTGGTGCTTGGGTAGGCGAAATGAAAATGAGTATTGAAGAAACCAAATATAACATCGAAAAGCAAGAAAAAACCAACGAAAGTCTAACCATGAAAGTAAACGAACTAACCTCATTTGAAAACGTTCAAAAAGTTGTCAAAGAAATGGGATTAGCGTATAATAATGATAATATAATCGTAATAGACAAATAAAGAAGGTGACTAAATGGCTAAAGAAAAAGCAAAAGAGTGGAAAACTCCAAGAAAAATATTTCTTGTTTTTTTCTTTATAATAATAGTCCTTTTTGCCCGCTATTGTTACCTAGCCTTATCGCCAGAAATAAATGGTAGAAACATGAAAGTTTTTGCTGCCAACCGAAATACCGTGTCGAGAATCTTAACCGCTAAAAGAGGAACAATATATGATATGAGTGGTAATGTTTTAGCCCAAACCGTATCTTCATATACTCTAATAGCTTACCTAGATGAAGAAAGAAGTACTAAAACTCAAATAAATCATGTCAAAGATATAGATTCAACCGCTAAAGCTCTCGCTCCAGTTTTAGGAGCCGATGAAGAATCATTAAAAAAAATGCTTCAAAAAGGTAAAGATGAAGGTAAATACCAAATAGAATTTGGTACCGCTGGAAAAAACCTAACTGAACTTAAAAAAAGTGAAATAGAAGAATTAAACTTACCAGGTATTGACTTTGAAGAAAGCTATAAAAGATATTATCCAAATGGCGACTTTGCCTCATATATTTTAGGTTATGCAAAAACAAATGAGTATACAGACAAAAACGGAAAACTAGTTACCTCAATTGATGGAGAATTAGGTATAGAAGCTAAATTTGATGAAGATTTAAAAGGTACAGATGGTTATCTAATGTACCAGCAAGACCGTTTTGGATATAAAATTCCAGATACCAAAGAAGAAAGAATAGAAGCTTTAGATGGTAAAGATATATATCTAACAATTGATTCAAGTATTCAAAGATTTGCTGAAACAGAAGTTCAGTATATGCAGACAGAATATGAACCAGAATGGACTATGATAGCTGTTATGGATGCCAAAACTGGAGATATCTTAGCTAGTAGTTCAACGCCATCATTCAATCCAAACTTAAGAAACATCACAAACTATGAAAATCCATTAGTATCAAATGCCTTTGAACCAGGTTCAACCATGAAAATATATACTTATATGTGTGCCATAGATAAAGGAACATATAATGGCGAAGAAACATTTAAATCAGGGAGTATCGAAGTAGCTGATGCTGTAATTAGAGACTGGAACAATAAAGGCTGGGGTACAATAACCTATGATAAAGGTTTTGAATATTCCTCAAATGTCGGTGTCAGTACCATGATAAATCATTTCATAGATAGAGATGAAATGAAAGACTGTTTCCAAAAATATGGTTTTGGAACTTCCACAGGTATAGATTTATCTAGAGAATTGTCAGGTTCTTTAGGCTTTAAATACCCAGTCGAAGTAGCCAATGCTGCCTTTGGTCAAGGTATAACCACAACTCCGATTCAGCACTTAAAAGCCTTAACAATGATAGCCAACGATGGTCAGGAACTAACACCCCATATAGTTTCTAAAATTGTAGACCCAAACACAGGAAAAACAACATATAAAAGAAAAGTCGAAAAAAGTAGTAAACTAGTTAAACAAAGTACAATTGATAAAATAAAAGATTTAATGGATAATGTAGTTAATAGTGAAGACAAAGAAGCAACTGGAAGAAAGTATCACATTGATGGCTTTGATGTCATTGGAAAAACAGGAACATCACAAATATATGATGAAAAAAGAGGAGGATATTTAAAAGGTTCAAATGATTATATTTATTCATTTGCTGGTATGTATCCTAAAGATAATCCTGAAATAATAATATATGCAGCCATTAAACAGCCAAACATTGGCTCATCAAGTACTTTGAGTACATCTATAAATAACTTAATGAAAAACATCGCAAAATATAAAAATATGTTTGAAGAAGAAACCAAAAATCAAAGCAGCGTAACCTCTTTAAAATTAGATTCATATATTAATAAAAAAGTAACCGATGTCAAAAAAATCATGGATGAAAATCATATTAATACAGTAATAATTGGTAATGGAGATAAAATAATTAACCAATATCCAAATAAAGGAGAAACCGTATTATCATATGATAGAGTATTTTTAATAACAAACGAAGGCGAAGGTAAAATGCCAAACTTAATCGGTTATTCTAGAAGTGAAGCCATATACTTAATGAAAACATTAGGTTATGATTATGAATTAGAAGGCTATGGTTATGTAACTAATCAAAGTGTTAAAGAGGGAGACTTAGTAGGTAATAACGTAGTAAAAATAACTTTAAAAGAAAAATAGGCGAGTACAACGCCTATTTTATACTTTAACATGATTTTCAAAAATTTTATTCAATCTCTCATCAGGATAATGTTTATCTAAAAATACTTCAACCCTATTACTAGCTTCCTCTCCCATAGCTCTTTCGCTTTGTCTAAGGCAAGCAATAATAGAAATAACTGCATCAAAAATCACAAAAACAACTAAAATAACAGTCAAAATTCTTCCTATTTTGACTGGAATTTTTTCAATTAAATTAGACAAAATAGGATAGATAAACTTCATAAAAATTAAAGCTAAAACTCCCCATATAAGCATATATTTTAAACTTGTTCGTCCGCCAATATTAAAAAGCTGATGACTATAATCCCAAGAAATAGATCCAAATACCTTTTCCTGCACAAATGAGCACACGTATTCAAAACCGCCACCTAAAAGCATTCCGCCTATAAATATCAAAATAGGATTTTTAATCTTAGATAAAAATAAGACAAAAATAACTAATCCAAAACCATAAACTGGATTCAAAGGTCCATAAATTAAACCACTCCTACTAACAAAATTACCGTAATGGATAAAATGGTTCAGCACTTCCACCAAGCACCCAAACACACATCCAATTATAAAAATCCAAAAAATCTTTTCAAAACAAATGCCTTTCGCAAATACTTCTTTTTGTTTCATATAAAACCTCACAAACTACTCATAGTATATCATCTATATAATAATTGTCAAACTGACAAAAATAAGGTATAATCAAAGTAAAGTGGGGGATGACCAATGATTAAATTTCTCAAAAAAAACCTAAACCTACTAGGACACAGAGTATTTCTTGTCCCATTACTTATGATAATTCAAATAGTAATCATATTTATTATGACTATTGAATTTTATAACTATTTCTTAATATTTTACTTAATATGTATCATCTTTGGTCTTATATTGGTATTGCACATAGTAAATAGTAAAGCTAATCCTGGTTATAAAATAGCTTGGATTATACCAATTTTAACCTTTCCAATCTTTGGTTTATTATTGTATCTTTTATTTGGTGGAAATCAACTTTCCAAAAGACAAAAAGAAAAAATGAAAAATATTTACCTAAAACAAAAGAAATATAAAGATTCTCATAATATAACCATGAGTGAACTAAGGTATGAAAACCTGTCTGCTTATAATCAAGCTAAATATATAAGTGATTATTCACTAACAAATCTTTGTAAACATACTAAAACAACTTATTTATCAGATGGTAAAATATATTATGAAAAATTATTAGAATCAATTAAAAGTGCTAAAAAATACATTTTCTTAGAATATTTTATCATAGCCGAAGGAAAAATGTGGAATACTATCTTAGAAGTTTTAAAACAAAAAGTAAATGAAGGAGTTGAAGTTAGAATAATCTACGATGATTTCGGCTCAATCATGACTTTACCAAATCATTATGATAAAAAACTAGAAAAAGAGAATATAAAAACCGCTGTATTTAATCCTTTTGTTCCCAACTTAAAATCAAAATTCAATAACCGTGACCATAGAAAAATAGCTATAATTGATGGTCATATAGCTTTTACTGGTGGCATAAACCTAGCTGATGAATATATTGGCGAAAAAATTAGATTTGGTCATTGGAAAGATAATGGAATTATGCTAGAAGGAGAAGCCGTATGGAACTTCACTGTCATGTTTTTATCAATGTGGGATTTCATTAAAGAAGAAAACGAAGATTATGAAAAATATCATTCTGAATATGAATACGAAACCTCATCAGATGGTTATATTATCCCATATAGTGATAGCCCTTGGAATAATGAAGCAGTTGGCGAAAATATATATTTAAATCTTATAAATAAAGCTTCTAGATACATCTATATTACAACCCCATATCTAGTCATAGATAACGAAATGATAACCGCATTAACTTTAGCTTCCAAAAGAGGAGTTGATGTTAGGATAATAACTCCAGGAATACCAGATAAAAAAATAGTAAACGAAGTAACCAAAGCTTACTATGATGTTTTATTAGAAAGTGGTGTTAAAATATATGAATATACTAAAGGATTTATACATGCAAAAACATTTATAATAGATGATGAATATGCCACCATCGGTACCGTAAACCTAGATTATAGAAGTTTATATCTGCACTTTGAATGTGGTGTATGGTTATATGATTGCTCATCGATATTTACAATCAAAAAAGACTATATATCAACCCTCAAAGAAAGCAAAGAAATAAAATTAAAAAAACTGGGCAAATTAACATGGTTTAATTCATTTAAAAGACAAATCTTAAAAGCATTTGCCCCATTAATGTAAGGAGGAAAACATGAAAAAATTAATAATTATACCATTAGTACTAATTTTAACCGCATGCACAAGTTCAGGAGAAGAATTTAACTGTACAGTTAATAATAAAGAAGCCATATTCACTTTAAAAGATGGTTTAGTAACATCTTATACATTAGATAACCAAAAACAAAGTCAAAGTGTAATAGATGAAATAAACGGAACTTACTTTACAAGTGCGACTAATAATGAAGAAGGAAAGGAAGCTTTAAAAAACTATGTAAATTCTTTAAATGGAAATTGTAGTTTTTAAAGAAACTAAACTATGAAGAAGTATGTTATATTGTTTTTAGTAATAATTGTTGGAATGATTGGTGCATTTTTAATCTTAGATAAAGAAGAAACACCTAAAAAAGAAAAAAAAGTAGAAGTAAAAAAGTCAGAAACAAAAACAAGTAAATTATCTTTAGTAATGGTAGGAGATGCCTTACTTCATAGCTCACTATATAAAGATGGTTATAAAAATGGTGTCTATGACTTTTCTTCTCAGTTAGAATACATCAAACCTATAGTTCAAAACTATGATTTAGCATTCTATAATCAAGAAAGTATTTTAGGTGGAACAGAACTAGGATTATCTGATTATCCAACCTTTAACTCACCTCAGGAATTTGGTAACTCCATGATAGATGCTGGATTTAATTTAGTATCACTAGCTAATAATCATACATTAGATAGAGGAGAAAAAGCTGTCTTAAATTCCTGTGAATACTGGAAAGATAAAGATGTTTTAACTGCAGGTAGTTACTGCAGTAATGAAGAAGCAAATGAAATAAAAATAAAAGAAAAAAACGGTATAAAATACACTTTACTTGCCTATACCTATGGAACAAACGGTATTAAAGTACCTGAAGGCAAAGAATATTTAGTAAATATATATAGTGATGAAAAAGTTAAAAATGATATAGAAAAAGTAAGAGATAAAGTTGATTTATTAATGGTATCAATGCACTGGGGAACAGAATATAAAACTGAGCCCACAGAAGAGCAAAAGCGCGAAGCTAATTACTTATCATCATTAGGAGTTGATATAATTATTGGTACTCATCCTCATATAATTGAACCAATAACCTATATTAATGATACATTAGTTATCTATTCATTAGGTAATTTTATATCAGCTCAAAGTACTAATAATGATTATAATACCATGGTCGAACTTATGACTTCAGTAGATGTCATCAAAGAAGAAAAAGATGGCAAAACCACTATAAAACTAGATAACTTAAATAATGAATTACTATTTAATTACTATCAAAAAGGAAGTAGATGGACTAATTTTAAAGTAATACCATTTAGCCAAATGAATAGCTCTTATAATAATGATTATCAAAGATTATATAATAAATATAGTGAAGTAGTTAGATTATATAACAAGGATATTAAAATAAATCCATTACCTTAAAAAATTATTCCACAAAAAAAAAAGAAATACAAAATTCACGTCGTATATTAAATATAGGAGGTGAATTTTTATTATGTCAAAATGTTACTAATGAAATTATTTTTTCTAAAATTTAATTTAGAAAGTAACAAAAAAGTTTTTATGCACAAATTTACATTTTTTTGTGAATGAAAGCTAAAACATATTTACTATAAATTATTAAAATGTTACTATATTTGTAGTAGGTGTTAACATGAGTGATTTAGAAAAAATTTTAAAATTAGCTGAAAGCAATCATGGTTTTGTTACAACAACAGAAGTAGTAGAAAATAATTTGAACAAAATGGCTTTAAAAAGATTATGTGATAAGAAAAAATTAGAAAGAATTTCTAAAGGTTATTATTGTTTACCAGATACTCTTGTCGATGATTTTTATATAACAATTATTAAAAGTAAAAATGCAGTTTATTCGCATGAAACCGCACTTTATCTGCACAATCTCTCAGATAGAGTTCCATTACGATTTGATATCACTGTACCAGTAGGTTATGGTGGAAATCTTCAACAAAATAATAATATTTCGCTTCATTATATAAATAAAAAATTATTAGACTTAGGACTTGAAATTATAAAATCACCATTTGATAATGATATTAGATGTTATGACATTGAAAGAACTATTTGTGATATTATTAAAGATAAAGAGAGTATGGATACCGAAATTTATACTAAAGCATTAAAATGGTATGCCCAAAGAAAGGAGAAAGATATTGTGAAATTAAATAAATATGCAGAAGCATTAAAAATTAAAGAAGAAGTAATGGAAATTATGAGAATTATTTTATGAAAAATAGTGATAAATTAAATTATTTAATTAGGAAAAAATCTGAAGGTAGTAATGAATTATCCTTGCATCTACATCAAATGTTTTTTTTCGAGCATATTCTTATGCGTATTGAAAAAAGCAACTATAAAGATAATATAATACTTAAAGGTGGAGTTTTACTATCATCAATTTTTGGCTGTGATATGCGAACAACAAAAGATATTGATGCTACACTAAAAGGAATACCATTAAACGAGCAAAGTATCAGAAAAATTTTAGAAGATATTTTATCTATTGATGTTAATGATGGTTGTACATTTAAAATAATAAGCATTAAGGATATAAGATTAGAAGAAGAGTATAGTGGATATAGAATTAATGTGCTTGGAATGTTTGATAAATTAAAAAATTATTTCTTTTTTGAAATTTCTACAGGAGATACAATTACCCCTAGAGAAATAAAATATAAATATAATTCAATTTTTGAAGATAGAGAGATTAATATTATGGCTTATAATATAGAAACTATTATTGCCGAAAAATTCCATGCTATTATCAGTAAAAATATTACTACCACTAGAGCTAAAGATTTTTATGATATTTATATGCTTATGAATAATCATAAAAATAACATTAATACTAAAAATTTAGTCAAGGCTATTGAGAGAACTTTTAAAAGCAGAAATTCAAAATTTGATATTGGGTATTTTAAAGAAATAATTAATCTTATAGCAAATGATAGTGGTTTAATAAAAATTTTCCAAAATTATAAACATAAATATAATTACACAAAAAATGTTCAATATAAAGATACTATTTTAGCCATTAACAATATAATTGATATTTTAGAAAAAGAAATAGTAACATTATAAATAGAAGGATAAACTTCTATTTTTTAATGAAATAATTGTAAACAAATATAAGCTATAATCATATATTTAAATGGTGATTATATGTTCTTCAAAAATATTCATAAAAGAATGAAAATAGCTTTATTAATAATATTTTTCGTATTTATTGTAATAATTTTAAGGGTTTTTTATATACAAGTAATTGATTATAAAAAATTAAATAAAAAAGCTAGTGATTTATGGAGTAGAAATCTACCAATAAAAGCTGATAGAGGATTAATCTACGATAGAAATGGTGTAATTCTAGCTGATAATGCAACAACAACTTCATTAGTTGTAATTCCAAATCAAATAAAAAATAAAAAAGAAACGGCTACTAAACTAGCCGAAATATTAAATGTCGATTATGATGCCATGTATAAACATATCTCTAAAAAAACATCAATAGAAAGAGTTCATCCAGAAGGTAGAAGATTATCCTATGAAGTAGCCGATAAAATAAAAGCCTTAAAATTAGAAGGTGTTTATTTAGTTAAAGAATCTAAAAGAGTATATCCATTTGATAGTTATATGGCACATACATTAGGTTTTGTCGGCATAGATAATCAAGGATTAAGTGGAATAGAATTAACCTATGATGAATACTTAACTGGAGAAGATGGCGCAATCAAATACTTTAGTGACGCTAAAGGAAATAAATTAAATCTAAGTGAAGTATATGAACAACCACAAGATGGCATGAACATAACTTTAACTATAAATAATGAAATACAAACATCCTTAGAAAGAGAACTTAGTAACGCTGTAACTAAATATAATCCAGATAGAGCAATTGGTTTAGTAATGGACCCAAATAATGGCGAAATATTAGCCATATCTGCTAGACCAAACTTTTCTCCAAGTAATTATCAAAATTATAGCCTAGAAGAAATAAACAGAAACTTGCCAATATGGGCTACATATGAACCAGGTTCAACGTTTAAAATAATTACATTAGCCGCAGCCTTAGAAGAAGTAAAAGTCGATTTAAACAAGGATACTTATTATGATAAAGGAAGTATAAAAGTTGAAAATGCAACAATTCATTGTTGGAAACATGGTGGACACGGCAAAGAGACATTTATGCAAGTAGTAGAAAACTCTTGCAACCCAGGTTTTGTAGTTTTAGGTCAAAGATTGGGGAAAAATACCTTATTTGATTATATAGATTCATTTGGCTTTGGAAAAAAAACAGGAATAGATTTAAATGGAGAAGCAAGTGGTATTATTTTTGACAGAAGTAAAGTAGGCCCAGTAGAACTAGCTACAACCGCTTTTGGTCAAGGTGTATCAGTAACTCCCATACAACAAGTTGTCTAATAAATGATACCCTTACTATTACTAGAGGAATAAATAGTAAATACACTAAAAAATACGATGTGGAGTATGAATATAAGTGTTTGATAAATATATAGATTTAAATACTACTTTTAATAAAATATGCCAAAAATCTATGGTATAATAATATATGTAAGTGATAAATTATGGGTATGTTTGAAAAAACAAA
>CALVIB010000030.1 GCA_944329375.1 uncultured Bacilli bacterium
AAACGCCCATATTATGGACGTTTCTTATACATTCAAATTGCACTTTATGAAACTGGAATTTATTTTTTCATTTCACGGACAATTAATTATCTATTTTCTTTATTATAAAATATCTACAATCGTAAGCACCATTTGTTTTTATATATTCTTCAGCTTTGGCAATATCATTTATTGGTTTGAATTTTGTGTTTTTTTTATCACAAAAACCTTTTAATCTTAATTTTCCATAGGACCAATCTCCTAATATGTAATCATAATCTTCAAAGTATTCAGTATATTTTTCTTTTAAAGATTCTAAATCAAAACCATTTTTATAATCTTTGATTATTTCGTATTCATTATTTTCTATTTTATATGTTTTCATGTATACCTCCAAATACATTATACCACACTTATTCTTCTTTAGTTTCTAAAGGTGGGAGCGCTGCAGTTAAATTACCATAATAATTTGGTACTTTACCATTTACAAGTTTTAAAGCAATTGGGACTTTGGTTTCTATTTCTATTTCTTTATCATAAAATGGCAAAATTAAGTTTTCGGTTATTTTTATATTTACATATACTTTTATTAAGGCATTGTTTATTCCATAGTTTGTTACTTCTGTTTGAATATTGCTTATTACATCGCCAGTTAAAGATATTTTTATTGGAATTTGGGCACCAAAGTTAGCAAATATAGGGTTATTAAATATAAAACCACTATTTAGATAATATATTACTCCGTTTTTTAAAGCTTTTTCATCATAATTATCTAGCAAATCGGCTTGATATTCTACTTTTTCTATATTACCTTTTTCAATATATTTTAAACTTTTTTGGATACTTTTTGTGGCTTTGGTTAAATATTTATTGATTAAAGAAGTATTAAAGTCTACTGATTTTATTTCTCCATTTGTTTCACTAGTAACTATAAATAATTTTTCTATATCTATGTTATCCGTAATATATTTATCTACCGCATCATTTATTATAATACTTGAAAATTTTTTAGCTTCTAGGCTGCCATATTCAAAAAGTGAAGGCATAATTCTATTTTTTATGTATTTAAAAATTAGAAACATACCAATTATAGCTAAAACAAATAATATAGCAATTATATCAATTAGTTTTATTTTGTTTTTTAAATGGATTTTTTTCATATTTAATTGTATGCGAAAAAGCTAGAATTTACTAGCTTTTTCGGTATTTAAATTTATATGTTACTTCTAATTCATAATTAGGATTAGAAGCAAATTCTAATATTGATGATTTGACTTTCTTTTCGAATGCTGAACGATTTAATGGTTTATTTAAAACTTTCAACGATAATATATCGTATTCTATTCTAAATCTCGTCATTATTTTTCTTTCAATTATTCTGTAATCATAACTTTCTCCAACTACAATTGATGCATCCCAATTTGTCGCATTTCCTAATGTTTCTGTCTCGGTATCTTTAAATGGTTTACCATATGGAGCAGTTGAACTTAAGGAACTATATTTTCTTTTTGTTCCGTTATACCAACGCCACTGTTTATCACGATAACGATATAATGTTGTGGTATCTTCATCTTTTTTGTCATATTTATCTGTATTTACATCTTCTCTCGCACTATATTGTCCACTATTGTAATATATTTTTTTACCATTTCCATTTAAATAATAAAATTTATAACCTGTGGTACTTTGGATTGTTCTATAATCTTTTTCTTCTGGATAATTTAATGAATAAGCAGTCCATTCTGTATATCTTTCACTACCTTCATCTTTATTTGCATATCCTTGTGGTTGTTCTGAAGAAAATTCAGAATAGTCGCCTTCTATGTCATACCATTTCCAACTTTGATTACGATAACGATAATAATATGTTGTGTCATTTTCAATGTTTTTTATTTTTCCTTCTGTTGGTATTGCTGGTAATTTATCTTCTTCTAATGGCAATTTTATTCCATATTTTGAAGTTTCGTCAGATAATTCTGAATCATCATAATAATCGGACCATTTTGTGTAACTAGTTTCTTTTTCATAGTAATTATAATAAGGAATAACATCTACAATTGCTTTACCACTAGGATATGATGATTGTTCAGCACTCCATCCACCATATTTTTGATTTACTGAACATTTTCCACAATTTCTAGCATCAATTGTATAAACATAATCATCTTTATATTTTGTTACTTTAATACTTCCAGAGCATAATGTGTTATTTGTGTTTGTACTACTTAAGTATTGGTTACTATATAAATCTGAAATTTGAATACTAGTATTTTCTCCTTCGAGGCTTGGTAAGTTACCTTGGTCTTTTATATATTCTAATGATGCTTCTTTTAATTTATCATAAACTTTTAAACATTCATTATTTTTGAATATACAAACGATAATAAAAATTATTATTATAATTGGTAAAATAGTACCAATTACAAAGAAGAAATAAAGAATTGGTTTTTTATTTTCAAATGATTGATTAATAGTATTACCATCTTCATCAACATAGGTTTGTCTTTTCATTTAATCACCCCTTATATATTATCATTTTAACACATCTATAATTTTTTTGAAACACATTAAGAAGAAAAAGTCTATAATTAGACTTTTTGATATCTTATGTTACTTATTTTCATTATTTGGTATTTGGTTAAATTAATTGGTTATGATTGATGAATTGTTGGATGTTTTTGTAATCATGTCATTTGAAGTTGCGTTGTTTTTATTTGATGATTTAGATTTTTTTAATATTATTATAATTAATAAAATTATAACTACAATAACACCAGCTGTTAAGTATATATTATTCATATTATACAATTCAAATTCAAACTCTAGATTTTTCAAGTTTTGATTTAATAAATCCCACTTCAATGTCTTACCATCATTTTCAATGGTTGTAGCATTGCTGCTTATAGCTTTGTATGGTAAAGTTACGTTAAATTTCATATCCATACTTGACATAAGTGAAGAAATATCAAATTCATTTGAAAAATCTAATGAATTATTTTGAGTATCAGAATAATCTAAATCGCTTGGATAATTTGAGTAATTATATGAATCATCTTCTATATCAAATTGATTTTTTAAGTCTGTTTCTGTAGAATTTTCCATTACGACAGTATATGTGTTTTTGAAAAAACTTTTTTTAACTGTAAAAACTTGGGTACTTTTATCTTCTGTTAATTTATTTAAATCAAAATTTACTTTCTTTTCACTACTGATATCATCAATATTTTTAAATTCTTTAGTAAATGTATATCCTGTCATAGTTTCATCTTTATATTTTTCTATTTTAAACCCTTGTTCTTCAGCTTGCTTTTTTTCATCTTCATCTATTAAATCTTCTTTACCATATTCATCTAGCAAACTATTGGCAAGTGCGGAAGTAATAGATAATTTCATACTTTTGTCTTTATTAATACTCATATCAACATTCATTTTCATACAACCAGATATCATAAAAGCAACTAACATAAGACATAAAACTTTACAACTTTTTTTCATGTTTACCCCTACCTTCTCTTTTAGAATATCAAAGGTTAATTGACTTGTCAATATAATGTGTAAAAAATGTGAAAAAAGAAAATAGGTTATTCTATTTTCTCAAATGCAGTAGCAGGAGCTCCACAAATTGGACAGACAAAGTCTTCTGGGAGTGTTTCTCCTTCATAAACATACCCACATATTTTACATCTATATCCTTTTTTAGGTTTTTCATAAGTTGGAGCTTTTGGTGGGGTTATTCCATTTTTTACTTTATGATAGTAATCATAAGTCATTACTTCTTCATCGGATAATTTTTTTGTATTTAATATTTTAGCAATAAATACTGTATGGGTATCTAAATCTATTTCATTTATGACTTCACATTCAATTAAAGCTGCCATATTTTCTTTAATATAAGGTATGTTATTAGTATCTTTTTCTATTTGGAAGTTTTTATATTTATCGTTCTCTTTACTACTTGTAAAACCAAATGTTTGAATTATTTCCATATCTGTATTTACTGTAAGTACAGTAGCATTGAATATTTTATTTTTTTTAAGCATCTTGTTCGTGTAGTTTTCTTTATTTATAGCGATTATTACTTTATCATTTGTAACTTGTGTTAAGGTATTTACAATACAACCACTATTTTTTGTGTTTATTATATATATTCCATAAGATAATTTTTTTAATCCTTCTTTATTCATATATCTCCTTTATATATATACATGTTTTTTTCTTGGAACTTCTATTTTATGAGTTCGTTCTTTCATGTATTCTTCTTTTAATATCACTTTATTTTCTTTTAAACTTTTTTGAACATCGATGATTCTTTGGTTTCTAGAGCCTCTAAAATCTAAGTTTAAACTAAATTCATTTATATCAAATTTACCATCAACTAGCACATCTGTTTGTTTCAACAATTTCATCATTTCTTTACTTTTTAGTACTTGTTCATAGGTAAAACCTGTATAGCACCAAACGTTTAAACCTATTTCTTTGGCATGTTTAGCTATTTTTGCGCATGCTCCTGCTTGAAACATTGGATCACCACCTGATAAGGTTATACCTTGCTGGCCTAAAAGGTTATCTAATTCTTTATTTATTTCTTCTACATTGACAGAAAAGCCGCCTTGAAAATCATGGGTAGTAGGGTTTTGGCAACCTTTACAATTATGACTACACCCTTGAGTCCAAATGACGGTTCTTATTCCTGGTCCATCGACTATACTATCTGGTTGTAAGTCACTGGCTAATCTTATTTCCATTATTTTGCGGCTTTCATAAGACCAGCAGTACTATGTTTTACACGGTCGTGTTCTTCGGCACGTTTTGCATTATTGAATCTATCAGTTGTTCCTACTAAATAACCCGTAATTCTTCTAATTCTTTCGAATTTAACTCCTTCGCCTATTTTTTTTTCATCTGCTTTCATTTAATTTTCCTCCTATCTTCCTCCGCAAGTGTTTAGGCTTGCGTTTTTAATTCTTTCCATTGGTACTCCTTCGCCTTCTTTTCTTCCACAACCTGGGCAGAAGTCACCAATTACACCTGTATATCCGCATACTGGGTCTCTATCAACTGGATGGTTAATTGCACCATAACCTATACCATTATCATGCATGGTTCTAATTATTTGTTCAAAGGCATCTATATTCATGGCTGTATCGCCATCTAGTTCAACATATGTTATATGTCCACCATTTGTCAAGGCATGGTATGGGCCTTCGATTTGGATTTTTTTAGCAGCTGAGATGTTGTAATAAACTGGTACATGGAATGAGTTTGTATAATATTCTCTATCGGTAACTCCTTTTATTTTTCCATATACAGCTTTATCTATATTTGTAAATCTTCCTGATAATCCTTCAGCTGGTGTGGCTATTAATGAGAAGTTTAGATTATACTCTTTTGTATATTCATCTAATTTCTTTCGCATAAAACCAATTATTTTTAATCCTAATTTTTGAGCTTCTTCACTTTCTCCATGATGTTTACCAATTAAGGCTTTTAAACATTCTGCTAGTCCAATGAAGCCGATTGTTAAAGTTCCGTGTTTTAAAACTTTTCTCAATCTATCATTCAGTTTTAGTTTTTCACTATCCATCCATACTCCTTGACCTAATAAGAATGGGAAGTTATATATTCTTTTTGAACACTGTATTTCAAATCTTTCAAGTAATTGATCTTTAACTAAATCTATCAATTCTTCTAATTCTTTGAAAAATCCATCTAAATCTGTTTCTCCACTTACAATACCATGTTTGATTCCAAGTCTTGGTAAGTTTATTGAGGTAAATGATAAATTTCCTCTACCTGGTGTGACTGGATAATCTGATGTAACATCAGCTAAAACTCTTGTTCTACATCCCATATATCCAACTTCTGTTTCATAATCATCTGGTTTATAATATTCTAAGTTAAATGGAGCATCTATGAATGAAAAGTTTGGAAATAATCTTTTTGCTGATACTTCACAAGCTAATCTGAATAAATCATAGTTTTTATCTTCTTTGTTATAGTTTATGCCTTCTTTAACTTTGAAAATCGAAATTGGGAAAATTGGGGTTTCATGATTACCTAAACCAGCATCAGTTGCGAGTAAGTAATTTTTTATAACCATTCTTCCTTCTGGAGATGTATCTGTTCCAAAATTTATTGATGAAAATGGTACTTGTGCACCTGCTCTTGAATGCATTGTATTTAAGTTATGAATAAATGCTTCCATAGCTTGATATGTTTGCCTATCGGTTTTTTCATAAGCTTTTTCATAGGCTTTTTTGAACAATCTTTCTACTTGTTTAGAGCCTTTAGTGAATGGTTCAAACATATTTAAATCAATGTCGATTGTTTTTAATTTATCAATTTCTTTAGCTATTCTATCCATATTTATGTAATATTCTAGGTCAGTTAAATCTAGATAATCATAGATTGATTGTTTTAATTGTTTTTTGAATGTAGCTAGAACTCCTGGGGCCATATAGTAATCAAAAGCTGGAATTGCTTGTCCACCGTGCTGGTCATTTTGATTGGCCTGTATTGCTATTGCGGCTAATGCGGTATAACTAATTATGTCTTTTGGCTCTCTTAAATATCCATGTCCTGTTGAGAAACCGTTTTTAAATAATTTGTTTAAATTTATTTGGCAGCAGGTTGTTGTTCCCATTGGTAAGAAGTCCATATCATGAATATGAATATCTCCATTGTCGTGAGCTTCAGCAAATTTTGGTTTCATTAAATATGCTTTAGCAAATTCTTTTGATACTGTTGAGCCATACTGAAGCATTGTTCCCATGGCTGTATCGCCATCAACATTGGCATTTTCTCTTTTATCATTTACTTCTGAAGCTGATTTTAATCCTAAGCTTTCTAAGGCTTTTAAAAATTTATGTTGTTTTTTTTCTCCAAAGAACACTTGCCTTGATATATTTCTTCTTTCTCTATAATCAGAAAACTCTTTATAAACATCTTTATAACCTTGTTTTTGAAGTTCTGATTCGATTAAATCTTGAATAGCTTCGATTTTTATTTTTTCTTCATTTTTATAATCTTTTTCAATACGTTTAATAACAGCGTTATAAACTTTATTGACATCTTTTTCTGAATAATGATTTTCCTCATCTTTTTCTAAGCTATCAAAAGCTTTTTTTATAGCAATGGCTATTTTGGTGCCATTCCATTCAACTTTTTTACCACTTCTTTTAATTACTGTTAAGTAGTCTAATTTTTCTTCTTCAATTGTCATAAGTACCTCCCATATTTTCTAAATTGATTATATACCCGCTTTTAGTAGCTAGTCAATAGAAATGTTCGTATTTTTTTGAAAAAAATTATCGATTTTTTATAAGACTTTTATTTTCAACATTTTTCAAAAAAACAAAAATGTAAATTTTTACATTTTTTGCATTTTTTCGTTTTTTTGATTTTTAGATTTGTTATTTCATGTGCTTTTAACACCATTTTAGCTTTGTTTTATAAAGATAAAATTAATTTTATTTATTTTTTCGTTTTTTTATTTTTTTGGTTTTTTTATTTTTTTATTTTTTATAATTTTTGTTTTTTTACTTGTTTTGTTTTTTTGTATTTTAGAATATCAAAAAGTAAAATGTTCGCTTTTTATGTATATTTTATACAAACGTTTCATATAATTTTTTAGGTGGTTTTCGATGAAGAAAATATTAATTTTATTAATTTGTATTTTACTAATGGGGTGTGAAGATAAAAAGAGTCTTGTAAGTTATATTAATCAAGATGAAGCACTTATATCTATTAGTTACCCTATTACTAACATCAATGTTTTAGATGATAAAATTACTGGTTATGTCCATCAAGCTTATAATGAATTTAAAAATATGTCCTCCAGCGATGTTCCTGAACTTAATATTTCCTATACTTATAAAGAAGTTAACACTGATATTGTTAGTGTTAGTTTGCAAACTGAAATTGTAACTGACAAAAGGGTCAATAAAATTAAAACTTTTACTTATAATAAATCTAATGATAAATTTTTAACCATGGAAGATATTGTCAGTGATTTAGATGCTTTAGACTATGATATTAAAAAAGAACTTCTTATAAAATATCAAGATGCGGATATGGATTATTTAAGTAATATTAGTTATGATTATTTTACTGTAGATGATGAGAATTTAACCATCTATTTTAACCCGGCTGAAATTAAAAGTAATTATGATAATTTGATATATTTAGATATTCCTTTGAATAGTATGGACTTACTTATAGATGTTGATAAAAGCGAGGAAGAAAAGACTTACTTATCTATAAAGAAGAAAAATGTATCTTTGGATGATAAGGTGGTAGCTTTAACTTTTGATGATGGCCCTAGTAAATATACTAATAAAATTTTGGATGTTTTAAAAAAATATGATGCATGTGGGACTTTCTTCGTGGTTGGTAATAGGGTAAATTTTTATAAAGAGCAGTTAAAGAGAACTTTAAATGAAGGTAGTGAAATTGGAAATCATTCTTATGACCATAAACTTTTAACTAGACTTTCTAAAGAGGAATTTCAAAGTGAAGTTAATAAAACGCAGGAGCAAATTGTAAAAGCTACTGGTTTTACTCCTACTTTGTTTAGACCTACTTATGGGGGATATACTAATACTTTAAAAGGCTATACTGATTTGACTTTTGTTCTTTGGGATGTAGATTCTAGAGATTGGCAGGTGAAATCCAAAGATAAAATTTTGAAAAATATTTTACCTAATGTCAAAAGTGGTAGTATTATTTTAATGCATGATGGTCTTCCTTATGGTTTAAATGCTTTAGAGGATGTTTTAAGTGATTTAAAAAATAAAGGTTATAAATTTGTTACTGTTAGTGAACTTTTAGAACTTAAAAAATTAAGGGAAAGCTGATGACTAATTATAATTTAGAAGAAGAAAAACTCATAGAAATTCAAATTGTTTTATCTACTATTTTACTTTTTTGTACTATTATTTCTATTTTTCTATCTTATAATTTTCTTTTGTCTTTGAAAAATGAAAAAACTATTTATACTGATGAAGATAGCTATAATATTTTAATTTTTAATAGAACTGTTATGTTTATAGTGGCTTTAATTTTTATTTTAATTAATCTAAAAGATAAATGTGTAAAGGAAAAATATGGTATAAAAGATGATTTTGCAGATTTACAAATATTAGCTAGTATTTTTAACTTTATAGCTACTTTGATTGTTTTATATGTGGGTATTAATTCTTCTATTAATATAACTAGTGAAGAAAATCCTACTATTTAGGTCACTTTCTACAAAGACTGTCATTTTTTTAAAATGCATTAGAAAAAGAAGCCTTATTTAGCTTCTTCTGTTACTCTAGTTTCTCTTATAACAACCACTTTTATAGTGCCTGGATATTGTAAGTTTTCTTCTATTTCATTTTTTATTTCTCTAGCTATTTTATGGCTTTCTAAGTCATCTACATCTTCGGGTTTAACAATAACTCTAAGTTCTCTACCAGCTTGAACAGCGAATGTTTTATCAACACCTTCTACATTATTTCCGATTTGTTCAAGTTCTGTTAGTCTTTTGATATAGTTTTCTAATGAGTCATTACGAGCTCCTGGTCTAGAGGCTGAAATGGTATCTGCGATTGCTACTATTGTACTAATAATACTTGTTGGTTCTGTATCTCCATGATGTGATTCAATAGCATTGATAACTATCTCATTTTCGCCGTATTTTTTTGCTAGATTAGCGCCTAATTCTACGTGGCTACCTTCAACTTCATGGTCAATTGATTTTCCAATATCATGAAGTAATCCTGCCCTTTTGGCTAGAGTAATGTTTTCTCCAAGTTCTCCAGCTAAAAGTCCTGACAAATGGGCAACTTCTAATGAATGTTTTAAAGCATTCTGACCATAACTTGTTCTAAACTGTAATTTACCAATAACCTCAACTAATTCTGGTTCCATTTTTGTTATACCAAGTTCAAATAAGGCATTATTACCTATTTCAATTAACTGAGCTTTCATTTCTTTGACTGTTTTATCATATACTTCTTCAATACGACTTGGATGAATTCTTCCATCTTTAATTAATGTTTCTAACGTTAATCTGGCTATTTCTCTACGGTAAGGATCAAAGCTTGATAGAACAATAGCTTCTGGTGTATCATCTATAATTAAGTCCACTCCAGTTACAGCTTCAATTGTTCTAATATTTCTTCCTTCTCTACCAATAATTCTTCCTTTCATATCATCATTTGGTAAAGTAACGACAGTGACAGTTTGCTCGCCAGCAATATCAGCAGCATATCTTTGCATTGTACTAACTAACATTTCTTTAGAACTTTTATCAGCTTGAAGTTTTGCTTCTGCTTCTCGGTCTTTAATATATGAAGTTATTTCTAAATTCATCATATCTTCAACCTTTTTCATAATTAATTCGCGAGCTTGTTTTTTTGTATAACCCGCAATTTTTTCTAATAATTTGATTTGTTCGTTTTTAGTTTCTTCTAACTCCATTTGCTTTTCTTGAATATCTTTTTGCATAAGTACTAAATTGTTTTCTTTGTCTTCTAGCATTTGTTCACGGTTTTGCAAAGTTTGATCACGGCGATCCATACTTTCTTCTCTAGCTAAAAGACGTTCTTCGGAGTCTTTAATTTCTTGTTTCTTTTCTTTTGTTTCTTTTTCTAATTCAACTTTTAATCTATGATTTTCTTCTTTCGCTTCTAAAATACTATCTCTTTTTAATTTATCTGCTTCTTTTTTTGCATTATCAATTAAATTTTGAACTTTTTTTGAAGCATTCATTAATTTAATAGAATTTAAGATTATCATAAAGATAATACCAACAAAAAGACCAATTAAGATCAGCAATATGGAGAAAACAATATTATTCATATTTAACCTCCATATGGGATTAATTCCCTAATTCTATTGTAAAGGGAATATAACAAGAAGTCAAGAAAAATTAATCTTAATGATTTTTATATGGATATTAATATTTATTGTTTTTTTATAGAAAAAAAGGACTTCTACGTCCTTAACTAATGGCTATAATTTTAACTTGATATTCGCCGTTTGGGCTAGCAACAGTAGCAATATCTCCAACTTTTGTACCCATGATTGCTTTAGCAATTGGGGATTCATTGGAAATTTTGTTGGTAAAAGGATCTGCTTCTTTAACACCAACAATAGTATATGTTTCAGTGTCACTATCACCAACATATTCTAGTTCAACAGTGTTACCAACTGAAACTTTATCGGTTTGAACGTTTTTAATAACGATTGCTTTTTCAATTTGTTTTTCCAATGTTGCAATACGATTTTCTGTTTCTGATTGTTCATTTCTAGCTGCATCGTATTCGGCATTTTCGCTTAGATCGCCTAAGGCTCTTGCTTCTTTTAAAGCTTCAATAACTGCCGGTCTTTTCTCCATTTTAAGATATTCTAATTCTTTTTTCATGTCTTCCAAACCTTGTTCAGTTACATAAACTTCGTCTGTATTTGTCATTTTTTTCACCTCACGCTCTATTTACTCCATAAAATATTACTACATATTTTATGCTTTGTCAACATATTTTCATCATATCATTTACACTTACTT
>CALVIB010000031.1 GCA_944329375.1 uncultured Bacilli bacterium
TCTAGTTTTTGTTTAACTAAATATATCACGAACAGTTATATTTGTAAATAACTTTTTGCAAACTCACTGTTTTTTTGTAAAGCAAATTCCTAATAGATAAAAAAATTGCCAATATTTATAGCAATTTATTTTTAAAATTTAACTGATATACTCATTGATGTTTCAAATTCCTCTTGAACCAAACGCATAATTTTATTAGCTAAAGCCTTATCATGCTCTTTACTATCTACAACTACTGTAACACTCGTCTCATCGATACTGACAAAAGACTTTAAATTAAATTCATTTTTAATTTTATTTTCCAAAGATTCCTCTGTTCCTCTATTTTTATTTAAATCTTGCATCTTTTCAAAAGCCGCATTTTTTTCTTCCGTAGAAGAATTAGAATCAGTTAAAACTTTTTTTAACTCCGTAATTTCATCCAATAGCTTTTCTTCAGACTCAACTCTTAAAGCCACTAGTTCCGCACTTTCTTCATTTTCTACACTAGCTGATACTGTTTCAGTATCTTCCTTACTGCCATTATTAGTCGCCATCAAAAGTTCACTTGGCATAGTAATATAATAAACACTAAGTACTAAAATCAAACTAAACAAAGTTAAAAACCATAAACTTCTTTTATTTATCATTATTATCCCTCCTAGTACATTTCTATTTAATTATATTAAGGGATAATTATTTTATTACTACTTTTTTCATTACTAAAATAATCTAGTGTAAGTAAAACACCAGATTATTTATTTAATTCTCTTTTATTTCTCATATGTGGAAATAACAATACTTCTCTAATAGTTTCTGCTCCTGTCATAAGCATTACTAATCTATCAATACCAATGCCTATTCCACCAGCAGGTGGCATACCATACTCTAAAGCCTCGACAAAATCAATATCCATTTCATTAGCTTCTTCATTACCAAGCTCTCTTTCTTTCAATTGATGTTCAAATCTTTCATATTGGTCAATTGGGTCATTTAACTCAGTAAAAGCATTACCAAATTCCATACCACATATAAATAATTCAAATCTCTCAGTATATCTAGGGTCTTCACTTTTAGAAGCTAATGGACTTATCTCTATTGGATGACCATAGACAAATGTTGGTTGAATTAAAGTTTCTTCTACAAACTTTTCAAAAAATGCATTAACTATATGACCAAACTCAAAATGTGGTTCAAGTTCAACATCATATTCTTTAGCTAACTCCTTAGCTTCATCTAAACTCATTTCTTTCCAAAAATCAACTCCACAAGCTTCCTTAATAGCATCGACCATATGAATACGTTTATAATTAGGTTTAAGCGAAATTTTATGTCCCATATATTCTATATCATAAGTTCCATTCACTTCCATACATACTGTACTAAATAAGCCTTCTGCTAAATTCATCATTCCATACATATCAGAATAAGCTTTATAAAGTTCTAAAGTAGTAAATTCAGGATTATGTTTTCTATCAACACCCTCATTTCTAAATACTCTACCTATTTCATAAACCGCATCCATACCACCAACTAACAATCTTTTTAAAGGAAGTTCAGTCGCAATTCTCAAATAAAACTCCATATCTAAAGCATTATGATGTGTAATAAAAGGTTTAGCAGCCGCTCCACCTAAAATAGGATTTAAAATAGGCGTTTCAACTTCAGTATATCCTAAATTATCTAAATATTTTTGAATTGTTCTAATAATTTTTGGACGCATAAAAGCAATTTTTCTAGATTCTTCATTCATAATTAAATCGACATATCTTCTTCTATATCTTTCTTCAACATCAGTTAAACCATGATATTTTTCAGGAAGTGGTCTTAAAGCTTTAACCAAATGAACATATTTAACCGCATGAACACTAAGCTCGCCTGTATTAGTTCTAAAAACATATCCTTCTATACCAACAATATCTCCAATATCAGAAGCTTTAAATAAATCATAAGCTTCTTCCCCAACTTCATTAATACTAATATATATTTGAATTTGACCGTATTTATCTTGAATATGGAAAAATCCCGCTTTTCCCTTTCTCCTTTTAGTCATAATTCTACCAGCAATAACCACATAATCTTTTAATTCTTCTAATTCTTCTTTACTCTGATTCTTGTGTTCTTCTTTAATAATTTTAGAATTAGAAGTAACATCAAATCTATAACCAAAAGGTTTTACTCCTCTAGCAATTAAATCGTTTACTTTATCCCTTCTAACTTGTTCTTGTTCTGTAAATTCTCTCATTTTTAAGCCTCCAAACTACAAAATATTATATCATATTTTTTTAATTTTTTGATAACCTTCATCTAAATATAAAACAAAATCATCTGGTAATTTAGAAAGTGCTTGCTCTTTCAAATTATCAGGTACACCATAATAAGCTTCAGCTATTGAACCAGTAACAGCCCCAATTGTATCAGTATCTCCCCCTAGTGATACAGCCTTTCTAACAGCATCTTCAAATGAATTACTTTCAAAAAAAGCAACCAAACATTTATCAAAAATTAAACATGAACTATCAAAAGTATTATCTAATCTAATCTTATCTAACGGTCTATAATAAGGATACAATTTTCCCATAATTTCTTCTTTAGTATATCCTTTTCTACCAAAATAAATAAGATTATTTACCATTTGCGCGGTAACAATAGCTAAAGCAGAATCATGAGAAGGAATAGTAGCTTTTTCAGTTACATCATTTATTGTTTTTAAATCATTATATAAATAACCAATAGGAGAAACTCTCATCAAAGCACCGCTCCCCATACTATTTCCCTCTTTTTCTGCCATACACCACTTAATAAATCCAGGAGAAAACATATATTTAAAATGATTGGCTTTAGTATTAGGTTTATCATTATGATGTGTTAAACCATACATTCTCAAATATTCTTCAAATTTTTCTCCATGTAACACAGCCTCTAATATAGCTATTGTTAAAATAGTATCATCTGTATAAAAACTATTTTTTTCAATTAAATTATCCTTAGTTAAAACTTCTAATCTTCTTTCTAAATTTTTGCCTTTTTTAAACTCATCATATTCGTATAAAGAACCTGCTAAATCGCCTATAATAGCACCTAACATTTTCTTACCTTCTTTCTTCTATTTGTTTTAAAAGCTTCTTTTCAAATTCTTTTAAAGATAAAGTTTCAGTTTCCTTATGTCCCATCAAACGGTAACTTATCGTTTTATCTTCCATCTCTTTCTCCCCAATTATAACGGTATAAGGAATTTTATGAGACAAACTCTCTCTCATTTTATAACTTAATTTTTCATCTCTATCATCTAAATTAACTCTAATATTTTTTGAAGCTAATTTTTTCATAACCTTTTCAGCGTATTTCAAATGATATTCATTATTTACAGGAATAATATTCACTTGAGTAGGTGCGAGCCATAAAGGAAGCACCCCTTTAGTTTCTTCCAAATAATATGCAATAAATCTATCTAAACTACCAAACACAGCTCTATGCAAAACAACTGGAGTTTTTTTCTTACCATCTCTGTCAACATAAGTTAAATTAAATTTCATTGGTAAACAAAAATCTAATTGACATGTAGACAAAGTATATTCATTACCAACCGCTGGTTTAACTTGAACATCTAATTTAGGACCATAAAAAGCCGCTTCACCAATCTTTTCTACATAATCAATACCTAAATCAGTCAAAACTTTCCTTAAAGTATTCTCGGCGTGCTCCCACATTTCATCATCTTGAAAATACTTAACTTTATCATTTGGGTCGCGTAAAGATAATTCAAATCTATAATCAGTAATATTTAACTCTCTATAAACTTCTAATATTAAATTAACAACTAAACCAAATTCATCTTTAATTTGTTCTGGAGTAACAAATAAATGTGCATCATTCTGACAAAATGACCTAGCTCTTTCGATTCCTTTTAAAGCTCCACTAGCTTCATATCTACAATCTCTTGCAATCTCACCAATTCTAATTGGTAAATCTCTATAAGAATGCAATTTATTACTATAAATCATCATATGATGTGGACAGTTCATAGGTCTAAGTACAAATTCTTCATCATCAATTTTCATAGCTGGAAACATATCATCTTTATAATGATCCCAATGACCACTAGTTTTATAAAGTTCTACACTACCAAGTGGTGGAGTTAATACATGATGATAACCTAATTTTTTCTCTTTATTTTTTATATAATTTTCTAATTCTTCCCAAATAATATAACCATTTGGTAAATACATCGGTAAACCCTTACCAACTAAATCAGAAGTCATAAAAACTTCTAAATCTTTACCAATTTTACGGTGATCTCTTTCTTTAGCTTCTTCTAATAAAGCTAAATGTTTCTCTAAATCTTCTTTATTATCAAAGCAAATTCCATAAATTCTTTGAAGCATCTTATTCTTAGAGTTACCTTTATAATAAGCTCCTGCAACCTTAAGTAATTTAAAATTCTTACATTCTTTCACGCTAGCAACATGAGGTCCTCTACATAAATCCGTAAAATCTCCTTGTGTATAACAGCTAATTACTTCATCTTCAGGTAATTCATTAATAATATCAATCTTATAAGGGTCATCTTTAAATTTTTCCAAAGCTTCTTCTCTAGAAATTTCTTCCCTATAAATTCTTTTACCATCTTTAGCTAACTTTTTCATTTCTTTTGAAATTTTTTCTAAATCTTCATCTGTTAAAGTATAATTTCCTAAATCAATATCATAGTAAAATCCTTCAGAAATTACTGGACCAACCCAAAATTTCGCATTTGGATATAAATGTTTAACTGCTTGAGCAAGTAAATGTGCGCAGCTATGATTAAGTACACTTAACCTTTCATCATTCTTAATATCTACCATTTTTATCATCCCTTCTTAATTTTATGATTCTTGTTAAACTCTTTTGTCTACCTTTTTTGTCAAACTTTACTTCTTCAACTATCATACTAACATAAGGTGTTCCTAATTCAGTATCTAACTCATTATTCCAAGATAAATCTCTATTTGGATTAACATAAGGTGCTGGATTACCAAAAATATCTTCCACAAAAATAATTGTTCCATTTAATATTTGTTCATTAGATACTAAATCAAAATTAGTTCTAACTAATTCAATGCCATATAATGGCGCAATTTTTTTCAAATCTTTATGTGATAAATTACATAATTCATCAATAAGCATTTCATTATCAATATAATAATAATTTCTTAAAAAATGCTTCATATCCATTTTATGACTTTTTCGTACTTGTTTCTTATTCATTTAAAAACTCCTCGCAAAATAAATTGCCAAGGAGCGTATAAACGCGGTACCATCCTACCTTATAACTTAATTTATTAGATAACGGTAATTAACCGGAATAATCTTTCGAAAACCTGCTTCAAGGTAGTAATTATTAAAATTCTTTATTTAGCTTCCACCAATACTAAACTCTCTTTAAAATTATTTTTAATAATCTTGTCCTTTTCATCACATTTATCTATATTTTATCACAGTCTTTTACTTTGTCAATACTTTTTATTCCATATTTTTAGTCAATTGTCTTTTAAAAATATCATTGCATATTATATCTACTGAATAATCTATAAATTTTTTTATTTCATAAATATCAAATAAGTATTCTTTGTGTTCTTTAGAATTTTCAATAATTAAACTTGCCGAATCAAGTAGTTCTTGCAATTTTTCAATTGGAATTTCATCCATATAAACATTTGGAATATTTATAGGATTAGAAAAAAGAGATAAATCAAGATTGTATTCATCAATTAACTTAATATTTAAATTGGTATAATCATTATATATATATTTCATAAATGTTTTACTATCATAGTCTACTTTAGTACCATCTATAAGTGTAATTAATCCATTATAATTAATGTTTTTAATAAAATCTTTAAACCATAAATAATCAGTATATAAATGAACATAATATCCTAATAAAAATTCATTATTTATCTTATACTTATTTAAAAAACTATTAACATCAGGATAATTACTTATATTTCTATTTATAAAATGTGATAAATCTCTACTCCATCCAACAACTTTAGAAATATCTGGGGCAATAGAACCAAGTAAAAAATCATCATAGTTTTTTACTTTTATTTTTTTATTAATTTCGCTTGCTACACACATATGAATAACAACGCTAGCCAATATACCACCTCAATTCCTCAAATTTTTACTAATTAATTCTTGATATTCAGTAAGTTGTTTGATTCTAGAAATAATTCTTCCAGCTTTAATAATCTCATCACCTTTCGAAGTCATAGATAAATGAGTTTCCAAAGATTTAAAATCTAAATTAGAAGTGAAAAAAGTTGGTAATTTTTCATCCATTCTATACTGAAGTAATGGACATAAAATTTCATCACGGCTCCAAGGAGTAACAGCCTCAGCGCCTAAATCATCAATTAAAAGCAAAGGTACTTTTTTAATATAATTATATTTATTTTTAAATTCACTTTTTATATCAGAATTAAATGAAGCCTTCAAACTATTTAAAAACTCAGGCCAAAATATAATCGCACTTTTAATTCCATCTTTAGCTAATTCATTAAATGTAGCTGCTATTAAATAAGTTTTTCCACTACCAAAATTACCACATAAATAAAGTCCTTTTTGATGAATATCTTGTTTATAATTCTTCACAAAATTTGATAGCCATAAAATTGTATTATATCTTTTCTTATCAGTTTTATAAATTTTTTTAAAAGAAGCCTCCTTAATTTCCTCTGGTACATTAAAAAGTATAGTATTTTTATGTAATTTTTCCTTTTCATCCAATTTCTTTTTATATTTACAAGGTCTATAACTAAACTCCAAAGTTTCCCCATTAACCTTCGGTAATTTAGCATACCCAGTTATTTTATTTTGACAAGCCATAAGACCAGAACAATTTTTACAATTATAAAATTCTTTGCAACTTTCTTCTAAAAGCGAAGTATATTTTTTAAGCACCTCTCTTTTTACTTTTAACTTACTTACAAAAGCTTTAAAATCATCATTTTGTAAAGCTTCATCATAAGCATCATCTAAAACATAATCTAAATTACTATTAAATTTATCAGACACTTTTTGCACATTATCACTTCCTATAAATTATTTAAACTAGCTTCTAACTTAGCAATATCATCTATACTAGCTTTATCTTCCTCAATATTTCTATTAAACCATTCTGGCTTTTCCTCTTTCTTTAAAATTTTAGTTTTTTGAACTTTTTTAGCTTTATTTTCCTTCTTACATAACTTAATTGCTTCTTCTACTGTCTTAATATTATTTCTTTTCCACTGACTAGCAATAGCCAAAACAAAATTTTTAGTTAATTTATTATTATTAATCTTCAAAACATAATCAATTAAAACATTAACCACTCCAGGATTTAATCCATAATCAATCATTAAATTTTCAATTAAATTTAAATCCTTTTTACTTGGAGTTACACCTTTATTTTTACCCGTTAAAAAATCATAAGGTGAAGTTGTTTCAAAAGTATAAATAAGTTTAGCTTTCTTTGAATTATCATTAACCTTAGCTCTCAAATATTCAGGTTCCTTTTTATAAATTAATGAAGGTGTCACATTTTTATGTTCAAATGTATAATAATTATGACAATTTTTTCTAAGTAAATCTTTATTAATTATTCTTTTTTCATCAACAGAGTTACGAATAAGCTCCGAAAGTTCTCCTTCATCTAAATTATAAATATACGCTAGTTTATAGATTAAATCTTTTGTTTCTTTTGTTATGGAACTATGATTTAGTATTTCATTCGGAATTAAACTAATTAAACTATTTAAATCAATTTTTTCATCAACAATTAAATCAATTTGTTTAACCTTACGGATATTTTTATCATCAGAAACCTCAAAAGCATCAGAAACTTCAAAGGTTTCTATAAATGTAGCACTAACATCTTTATACTCTTTTAAATCGATAGGTGGTATTCTAAAAAAATTAAGTGTTTTTTCATATTCAACCTTACCTATATTGCTCATTAAAGTAGTTGCTAAAATAGGATTATTAACAAACTCTTCAGGCTCTAAAGGAGAATATAATTCATAAATATAATTATCAATATTTCCTTTTTTTAAATAAGTTTTCAATAAACCTATTCCTTCTAACTTTTCTCTAGCTTCTAAAATATCTTCTAATTTAATTCTCATCATAGCCATTAAACTATGATGAGTATATTCAGTCGAAATAATCTGACTAGTATCCAAATTACTCCATAATGTAAAATACAAATTAATTGCCACAGTACCGATTATAGGTTGATACAATTTAAATAAAATAAGCCGAGATTCATTACTTAAAATAGTAGCATTTTTTACAATATATGTATCTGCTGGTAATAAATTATTCATCTTACCACCTTCTTCTAAATATTAGTTTATCATATTTTCATATAAATCAAAAGAAAAACTTAGTCCTTCTAACTAAGTTTTTCTAATTTTTATTTCTATTTATTTGATTTTAATTTTTTATCGCGATAAATAAGTATAGCTACACCACTTGCAATCACTAATACACCAGCACCTAAAATAATAAATGAAATATTAGCAGCTGTATTTGGTACATCAACTGATGTTCCACAATCCCATGCACCATATAATGTCATATTATTATTAAGTGGAGTACCATCTACCCATTTCCCTGTTAAATCTTCTTTTGTATACCAACCATTAAATTTACAATTTTCCTGTCTAGTTGTTAATCCATTTTCTTGGTCATACTTTGTTCCTTTATCATAACAACTTGTACCAGGAGTAGGGTCAGTCAAAGCAGGGTCTGGTCTAACATCTCCAACAATAACATAATCTACACAAACTTTAGGTTTATCAACTTTAGCAGTTAAACTAACAGTTTTAGATAATTCTTCATTATCTGTATAAAGAACAACAACACGTTGATATGATGTATCCGAAGGTTGATAAATATACGCTTTATTTGTTGTACTAGTTGCTGAAACAGTTACTTTAATTGTAGTAGTTTGACCTAATGAATTAGAAGGAATTCTAACCCTAAATTTTTCTCCACTTTTAAAAGTGTCTTGAGAAGTTCCGTTAGAATTAACAACTACAGTTCCTTGAGGAGCTCCTGAAACTGAAACTTTATAAGATGAAACACCAGTTAATACAGGAGAGATTTCTTCAGAAATAAAGTAATTACCATCATCTGATAAAGCCATATTTGAATTATTAACTTTAACATCTAATGTAGATTTTGCACTTGATTTTGCATTTTTTGCATCATTAACTAACTTTTGGATATAACTTCTAAGACCCTGAGGATCAGCAGCATTAGTAGTAAAATCTTTACTCAATGCGCCTGTTTGACCAGTATCAGACAAATACCACCAAACAGCAGCTTGAGTTATAAATCTATCAACATCATCATTACCTTTTATTGATTTATAAGGATAACCATTTTGAAGAATATAAGTTAATCCAGCATCTCCTTCTTTAACTAAAGAAATATTAGTAGCTCTCTCTGGCCATTTTTTTTCCAAATCCATACAGTATGCAATTTTACCATCAGAAGTCTTAAACTTAGCCCATTTATAATTATCGCCAATATAAGAAACCATCACGCCTTCCCTATCAATGGTTACATTTTTAGGGGCAGCATTAATAATTGGAACAGTAGTAATAGTAATTACTACAACAATTAATAGTGCTAAAACAACATTAAATATTTTTTTTATGTTTTTCATATTTATTCCTCCTTATTTTTTTTATTAACGGGTTTTTCCTTTCGTATTATTTTTTTGACGTTCTTGCCATTCTTTTCTTTCCTTACTATTTATCCAATCGATAGCTGCTTGTTCTAAATCATCATTTTTTCTTTTTGAATCAACATACTGAGTAAAATCGTAAACTGGTGCTTGGTTTAATTCAGAATCAGAAATACTATCATCATCGTTATCTTTACGTTTTTTTCTAAGTAATGAACTAGCAGCCGCAACAGAAGCTACACCAGCAAGTCCCATACCATTAGCTAATAAATTTGAAGGCTCTCCAGTTTCTGGAAGTGTATGTGAAGGTTTTGAAGGAACTGGAGTAATTTCAGGTTGAGGTTTTGGCTCAGGTTGAGGTTTTGGCTCAGGTTGAGGCTCAGGCTCAGGCTCAGGCTCAGGCTCAGGTTCTGGCTCAGGCTCAGGTTCTGGTTCAATACCAGGTTTATCACCAGGCTCAGCATCTGGATTAACAGAATCCTCATAATTATTTTCTAACTGCTCATCATTATCTTTAATAACTGTATCTAATACCTTACCATCTTTTGTATATACAGTATAATTAACTCCATCTTTTGTAGTAACTATAAAATCTCCAATTTGTGTAATTTCCTCTGTTCTTCCTTGTTCTATATCAACATCATCTAAAGCAGAAGGTAAAACACCAAATGTAATTTGAGCATTCTCAGGTAATACTCCATTTTGCTGTAATTCAGAAATTAAATTTTGAATTTGACTATTACTTAATCCTACACCACCCATTGCTAATACATAACTACCATCTGCATTCTCAAATAATAAATATTCATCTTTATTAACTTGATAATCTTGATGTTCATAATCCTCTGGAATTGTTATATCTTCAGAAAATTGTGGAGCATCTTGTTCTTGCTCATTTTTTGGTGTATCAACATCATCAATCTTATCTTGTGATTCTCCTTTTACTTCTTCTTTAGTTTCCCAATTATAAACTAAATTTCCCGCAGCATCTTTTACAATAATATTACCGTTTTCATCCTTAGTTGCAGTATATCCAGAATCACCCAAATTCACTGTCTCACCATAATTAGTTTGAGAATTGATTGTTTCATAATCAAAAGCAATTAAATTATTTACAGCCTCTTCACCATATTTGTTAGTTATTTCTTCAACCACATCGCTTAATTGGTCTTCAGCAATATCTCCTATTATTACTAATTTACCATCTTGTTCTATTATTTGATAAGATGTATTAATATTTTCATTTTGTATATCAGTAACATCTTGATTTTCTTCAACCACTGGTGTATCTACAACATCTTGGTTTTCTTCAACCACTGGTGTATCTACAACAT
>CALVIB010000032.1 GCA_944329375.1 uncultured Bacilli bacterium
GCCTAAGGCTGCTATGAAGTAGAAAGAGCTTACCGTGAGGTAAGCTAATGTCAAAATTTATTTTGACATTTTGTTCAAACGTGTAAAAATTTGTGTAAAGTTAGGATTCTTTTAATTTTTAATATTGTTAAAATTTGGATATGTACATATAATGTTAGTATAAGGTTGGAAACGATAGGGGCTGGCATGGGCCAATTCAATTTTCCAACTTTTTTTATGCATGATTTTTAGAATTTGTTAGAATATGGTATACTATTTATTAGATATAAATGAAAATTGGTGGTGTTTAATATGCTTAAAATTAGCGATGAATGGATGGATTATGAATGTTTAGATGCTGGTAATGGCGAGAAACTTGAAAGATGGGGTAATGTTATTTTAAGAAGACCAGAACCTCAAGCCATGTGGGAGATTAAGTTTGATAATCAGTGGAATAAAGCCATAGGATTTTATCATAGGTCTAATCAAGGTGGTGGTTACTGGGAGTTTAAAAATAAATTACCTGAGTTTTGGACTATAAACTATAAAAATTTAAAATTTAAAGTTACACCTACTAATTTTAAACATACTGGTTTATTTCCAGAGCAAGCTACTAATTGGGATTTTATGATGAATAAGATTAAAAAAGCGGTAAGTGAGGGAAGAAAGGTTAAAATACTTAATTTATTTGCTTATACTGGAGGAGCTACGATGGCATGCAGTAAAGCTGGGGCTGATGTAGTACATGTAGATGCTTCTAAAGGTATGGTTATGTGGGCCAAAGAAAATAGAGATTTATGTGAATTAACTGACCATAATATTCGTTTTATTGTGGATGATTGTTTAAAGTTTGTAGAAAGAGAATATAGGAGAGGTCATAAGTATGATGGTATTGTTATGGACCCTCCTAGTTATGGTAGAGGACCTAATAAAGAGGTTTGGAAATTTGAAAAAAATATGACAGTTTTATTGGATGCTTGTTTAAAAATATTAAGTGATAAACCTTTATTTTTACTAATTAATGCTTATACGACAGGTATTAGTAATATTGTTTTAGCTAATATGCTTAAGACAATGATGTTACCACTTTATCCAGGAAAGATTGAATCTGGGGAAATTGGGTTACCAATTAAAAAAAATAATATGATTTTACCTTGTGGAATATATGGGAGATGGGAAAGTAATGATTAATATTATTTATGAAGATAATCATTTATTAGTTGTAGAAAAACCTATTAATGTTCCTGTTCAAGCTGATAAGAGTGGGGATGAAGATTTACTTAGTATGTTAAAAAAATATTTAAAGGAAAAGTATAATAAACCTGGTGATGTTTATTTAGGGTTAGTACATAGATTAGATAGGCCAGTTGGTGGTGTGATGGTTTTTGCAAAAACATCTAAGGCGGCTAGTAGGCTTTCTAAGCAGATTCAAAAACATGAATTTAAAAAAATTTATATGGCAGTTACTCAGGGTAAGGTTAGTGAAAGTGGTATTTTTAAAGATAAACTTAAAAAAGATGAGAAAACTAATATAACAACGGTTAGTGAAGATGGTAAGGAAGCAGAACTTAGTTATAATTTAGTAGGTTTTCTTAATAATTTATCTTTGGTTAGAATTAGTTTAAAGACTGGGCGCAGTCATCAAATAAGGGTGCAGTTTGCTTCTAGGAAGATACCACTTTATGGCGATCAGAAGTATAATCCTAATGCGGTTAAAGACCAGATTGCTTTATTTGCTTCTAAGATAGAATTTAAACATCCAATAACTAAAGAAGTTATGAGTTTTGAACTTCCACTTCCTGAAAGGTATCCATTTACTTTATTTAAAAGTGTTTAAATGAGGGGATAAAGATGAAAAAATTTAAAAATGTTATTATTGTTTTAGTATTTTTAATTTTAATGTTTTTTATTGTAAAAGCTTTTTTGAAGAAGCCAAATTTGATGCCAGTTAAGGGACAATTAGAAGATTTGAATTTGTCTAATATTAATAAATTAATGATAGTTTCACATCCTGGAGATGAGAGTGTTTGGGGTGGAGTACATTTATTAACTGATAATTATTTAGTTGTCTGTGTATCTTGTGGTTATGATAAAAATAAAACTGATGATTTTTTAAAGGTTATTCAAAGTAGTGATGATTCATCTATTATGATGGGTTATTCTGATAAGATTTATTTTAATAGAGATTATAAGAAAATAAAAAAACAACTTAAGTATATTTTAAATTATAAAAGTTGGAGTGAGGTTATTACCCATAATCCTGAAGGGGAGTATAATAATTACCAACACGTTCAAATTAATAAGATTTTAAACGAGCTTAAGGTAAATAATCTATATTATTTTGGTAAGTATTATAGTGAAAAAGAGTTAGATAAATTAGATTTAGAAACTACTTTAGATGGTAAATTAATTAAAGATAAAATAAATATGGTAAAAAAATACGATAGTATATATGATGATTATAAACATATTTTACCTTTTGAAGATTGGATTGGAGCTAATAAATGGAAAGATTAAGTAAAAAAGATAAGTTTAATATATTTTGGATTTGTTTAATTTATTTAGGTATTGCCTTTATTATTACGCATGGCGAGTATGTTTTTGGCTCAAAGACAGACTGGGGTTTTCAACATTTTGTGTTTCCAGAATATTTTAGAATGCTTTTTTATGATACTCATGATTTATTTCCAGATTTTGCTTTTAATATAGGAGGAGGGCAAAATATATATTATTTTGCCTATTATGGTTTACTTAGTCCAATAACTTTATTATCTTATTTACTACCTTTTATTCCAATGAGTTTTTATATTCCTTGTATAATGCTTTTATTAGGTGTTTTTTCTATTTGTTTATTTTATATTTGGATAAAAGGATTTAAATTTTCTAATAAATTAAATTTTCTTTTGACTTTGATGTTTGCTTTAGCTAGTCCACTTTTATATCATAATCATAGACATATTATGTTTGTAAGTTATATGCCATTTTTAATTTTAGGATTAATAGGTGTTAGAAGATATTTTTCTAAAGGTTTTAAAGGATTAATGATAATTAGTATATTTTTAATGATTATGACTAGTTATTATTATAGTGTTGGAGGAATAATATGTTTGACTTTGTATGGTGTTTATGAATATTTGAAAATACATGATAAATTTGTTTTGAAAGATTTTATTAAAAAAGGATTTAATTATGTTTTACTAGTTATTACTGGAATAATGATGGCAGGCGTGCTTTTACTTCCAGTTGTTTATACGCTTATGAATGGTAGAGGGGAAAGTTTAAGTGGCGATTCTTTATTTGAGGCATTAATTCCTTCAATTAATTTAGATTTTATTTTATATGATTCTTATGCGGTTGGCCTTACTGGTATTGCATTAATTTCAGTACTTTATTTGATTTTTAAAAGAAAAGAAAATAGATTTTTAGGTATTTCTCTTTCTTTATTATTTATTTGGCCTATTTTCGTTTACATTTTAAATGGAGCTTTATATTTGGATGGTAAGGCTTTAATTCCTTTTTTACCACTTTATGTTTTGGGTATTGGTTTATTTTTGAAAGAGGTTTTAAGTGGTAAGGTTAATTTAAAAATAGTGTTTTTAATAATTATTTTTACTTTAACTCTTGTTTATTTAAATGATAAAAGTTTAAGGTTATATTTTTTGATAGATTGTTTAATTATGATGATTGCTTATTTATTATATAGAAAATTTAATAAAGATATGATTATAGTTGCTATTTTAGGTATACTTAGTTTTACGGTTTGTTTAAGTGAGAATTTAAGTGATAATCTTATTTTGAAAGATGATTTTAATAAACAAAATGATTTACTTGTCAATGAGATTATGGAAGATATTTCTAAAAATGATGATGGTGTTTTTAGAACGGTTATTAATTTAAAAGCTTCTAATGAGATTGTTAATAAGGTTAGTCATATTGATGAAAATTTGGTTACCTTATATTCATCAACTTATAATACTAATTATAGTGATTTCTTTTATGATTTTAATAATAATAGAGCTTCTAGAAATATGTTTATTACTAGTGAGAGTGGTAATACGTTATTTGAAAGTTATATGGGAGTTAAGTATTTGATTACTGATAAAAAAGCTCCTATTGGTTATAGTTTGTTTAAAGATTATGGTAAATATCAAGTTTATATTAATGAAAATACTTTACCTTTAGGTTATTTTACAGATAAAATTATGAGTTATGATGATTATGAGAAGTTAAATTTTCCAGATGATAGTTTGGCTTTGATAGGAAATATTATTGCTGATTCTGGTAATTATAAGTATGAAAGTATGGCTAAAAAGTATGAACTTGATTTAAATGATGGAGAAAAAAGTGGTTTGAAATTAGAAACTTATAAGGATGGTTATAAGGTAAGTGTGAGTGATAAGGGAAGTATAAAATTTAATTTAGATGATGATAAGTTATATTTACTTAGATTTACTTTGGAAAATCCACAAAAATGTTCTTTAGGAGATACTTATATTGATATAAATGAAATTAGAAATAAGTTAACTTGTAAAAGCTGGAAGTATTTTAATAGTAATTATACATTTGATTATACTTTAAATGGTAATTTAAATATAGAATTTTCTAAAGGAGTTCATTATATTAAAAAAATAGAGCTTTATAGCCTTGATTATGATGAGTTTATGGAAAGCATTGATATTACTCCTTTTGAGAATGTTAAGGTTTCTGGAGATAAGATAAATGGTCAAATTTCTGTTAGTGAAGATGGATATTTTAATTTATCTATTCCTTATGATGAAGGATTTATAATTAAAGTAGATGGTAAAGAAGTTGATTATGAAAAGGTTAACAAGAGTTTTATTGGTTTTCCTTTAAGTGATGGAAGTCATGATATTGAGATTGAATTTAAGGCGCCTAATGCTTTTATTGGTAAGGTTATTAGTTTAATAGGTATTAGTATATTTATAATAATTATTATATATGAAAGAAAACTTGCATAATTTTGTAAGTTTTTTTGATATTCAAAGGAAATGAGCAAAAAACGTCGTATGTTATATATAGAAGGGGCTTAGAAAGGAGCTTTATGAAAAAATTTTTATTACTTTTATTATCTTTATCTTTTATTATGCCAAATAATGTTTCTGCGGAGGAAGTTAGAATTAAATATAATAATTTAACGGGTATTTATTATAATAGGACTATTGATGGTAAGTTTAAATCACATACAGTATCAAAGTTTCAAATGGGAGATAGGATAGCTTACTGTATTGAACCTGGGGTTGAGATTACTAATAATTATTATGATATTTATACTGATTGGAGTAAGGTTAATATGTCAGATGAGTTAAAGAGTTTACTAGAAAAGTTAGGATATTACGGTTATGATTATCCAGGGCATCAAACTAATTATTATTATATTGCGACTCAAGAGTTAATTTGGAAAGCTGTTAATCCTAATATTCAAGTTGTATGGACTACTGGGGTAAATAATACTGGTAAAGTTATTGATATAAGTAAGGAGAAAAAAGAGATAATGGACCTTGTCAATAAACATGATTTAAAACCTAGTTTTAGTGGTAAGAGTTTTAAAGGTGAGGTTGGTTCGACTATTACCTTAATTGACGAAAATAATGTTTTAGATTATTACGATGTTTCTATTAGTGAAAATCATAAAATTGTTAAAGACGGTAATAAACTTTTAATTACTTTAAATGATGAGGTTAAAGATGAAGAGACTATTAAACTTAAAAGAAAATATTATGATGATGCGCCACTACTTATTTATAGTAAAAGTGGTTCACAAACTTTGTCTGCACTTAGAATAAGCTTTGAGGAAAGTGCGGAATTTAAAATAGTGAACGAAGAAATACCTGAGATAGTTGAGGTACCTAATACTGGTTTATATAGTGTATTTCCTTTGGTTGGAACTTTATTTGTTGGTTTAGGAATTTTGTGTGCGAAGATACGTTAAAAATATTGGTTTTATTTTAATAATACTTGGACATTATTGTTTTTGTTCTTATGTTTTGAATGAAGTTCACAATATGAAAAATTATGAGCCTAAAATAGTTTATAGAGAATCTAAAGATAATTTTGAAGATGTTAAAGATAGTTTTAAGGAAGTAAAAAAAACTGAAGTTAAAACTGATATAAAGCCTAATAATTTAGGGACTATTTATATTCCTAAAATATCTTTGAGAAGAAATTTATATGATTTAAATTCTAAAGAAAATGATGTTGATAAGAATATTCAAATTATAAAGGGCTCTAGTATGCCAGATGTTTCAAAAGGTAATTTGATATTAGCTGGTCATAATGGTAATACCGCAGCTGGTCATTTTAGATATTTATATAAACTTTCTTTAGGGGATTTGGTTACGATTAATTATAAAGGTGTTGATTATAATTATAAGATTGCTAAAATTTATGATGTATTTAAGACAGGTAATGTGGCTATTTATAGAGATAAAGATAAGAAGGCAGTTACTTTAATTACATGTTTAGGTAATGATAAACAGTTAGTTGTTATTGGTTATTTAAAGGATGCAGTTACTTTATAAGTTTTCCAAATAAAAGATTTAAGGCTGTAATTTTATTACAGTTCTTTTATGTGTTTATTTATCATAAATTTTAATGGTGATTGTAATGAAATACAAAATAGGTGTTTTAGTAGCTTTACTTACACTTCTTTGTTTTTTTAATTATGTTGGTGCGAAAAATTATGATTTGCCTTTGCTTTCTAAGGTTATATATTTAGACCCTGGACATGGTGGGGCGGATAGTGGAGCTTTTTATAAGAATGTTAAAGAATCTGATTTAAATTTAAAAATTGCTGAAAAGGTTATGAATCTATTAAAAAGTGAAGGAGCTATTATTTATTTAACAAGGTATGGGGATTATGATTTGTCGGTTGGTAATGCATGGAATAGAAAGCGTAGTGATTTATCTAGAAGGGCTAATATAATAAATAGAAGTGAATGTGATTTATATTTATCTATTCATTTGAATGCAGAAGATAGTGGAACACTTCATGGGGCTGAGGTATATTATGATACAATTAATCCAGAAAATAAGAAAATAGCTGAGATTTTTCAAGATGAATTTAAGAAGAATTTAAATACTACTAGAGATTATAAGGAGAATAGTACGAAGTATTTACAAAGAAGAATTAGTAGACCTGGGGTTTTACTGGAGGTTGGTTTTTTATCTAATTCAAGTGAAAGAACTTTATTAAAAAATGATACTTATCAAAATAAAATAGCTGATGTGATTAGAAGGGCAGTAAATAGGTATTTTAGTAGTTAAATTTCACACTTTGTTCATAAAACAAGGTGGTTTTTGTGTTATAATGTTTGGTAGGTGAGAGTATGACAGAAAAAATATTCAAAACTTTAGATGAACAGATTGATATTTTAAAAGGTAAAGGCCTGACTGTTAAGGATGAGACTAAAACTCGAGAAATATTACTTAGAGAGAATTATTTCTTTATAAGTGGGTATAGACATTTATTTACAATAGAGAAAGATAAGTTTTTAGATGGTACTACTTTTGAAGAATTATATGCGACATTTTTGTTTGATAGGGCAATTAGAAATACTTTTTTTAAAAATATTTTAGTTGTGGAAAATAATATTAAATCGATAACTAGTTATCAACTTTCTAGAAAATATGGTTTTAAAGAAAAAGATTATTTGAATCCAAATAATTTTTCACAAGATAGTTTACAGACTAGACAAGTTTATGATGTTTTAAATAAGGTTAAAAGACAGATTAGAGTTAATGGTAGAAAACATACGGCTACATTTCATTATATTGAACATTATGGATATATTCCTTTTTGGATTTTAGTTAAGGTTTTATCTTTTGGAATTATGGCAGAATTTTTTGATATTTTGAAGTATGAAGACCAGGAAGATATAAGTAATTTTTATAAGATAAATCCTGAAGTTTTAGGTATTTATTTATCACTTCTTTCTAATTTTAGAAATGTTTGTGCGCATGAAGATATTTTATATGACCATAGGACTCAAAGGGTAATACCTGATACTAAATATCATGAATTACTTAATATTCCTAAGGATGATGATGGATATATATATGGAAAAAATGATTTGTTTAGTTTGGTTATTATGATGAAAGTATTACTTAGTAAAGATGATTTTGAAGATATGATAGATGAAATTAAAAGAGAGGTTAATAGACTTGATAAAATAGTTAATGTAGTACCACTTGATACTATTTTAAATAGAATTGGTTTTCCAAGTAATTGGTATGCTATAAAAGATTTATAGGAGGGAAATTTATGAGGGAGAGAATAATTAATATTGTTATAATTTTAGTTGTTTTAGCTTTAGGTGTGACTGGAACATTGTATTTTGTAAATAATGATTCTAGTGATAATACTTTGGTTAAGAAAAATGTAAATATTACATCTAATGATTCAATTAGTGAATCTATTGATAAAGTTTATGATTCAGTAGTTGTGGTTAATAATTATAGAGGAAGTCGTTTGACTGGTTATGGTTCTGGTTTTGTTTATAAAAAGGATAATAAATATGGATATATTATGACTAATAATCATGTTGTTGAGGATGCAGATGAAGTGATAGTTACTTTGAGTAATGGAGAAGATGTGCCAGCGACTGTTTTAGGTACTGATTCATATATGGATGTGGCTGTTTTAAGAATTGATGAAGATAAAGTTTTACAAGTTGCAGAAATTGGCGATAGTACTGAATCTAAATTAGGAGATACTGTATTTACCGTAGGTACTCCTGTTAGTACAGAGTATGCTGGTACTGTTACTAAAGGTATTATTTCAGGAGAAAATCGTGAGATTACTGTTACTAATAATGGCTCTGAATATATGATGGAAGCTATTCAAATTGATGCTTCTATTAATCCAGGTAATAGTGGAGGACCACTTGTAAATATTAATGGGGAAGTTATTGGTGTTAATTCAGTTAAGTTGGTTGAAAGTTCTATTGAAGGAATGGGATTTGCAATTCCTATTGAGGTTGCTATGTCACAGGTTGAAAAGTTAGAGAATGGCGAGGAGATTGTAAGGCCTGTAATTGGTGTATCTCTTTATGATTTAGATAGTTTACCTTTAATTGGTAATAGTGATTTAAAAATTGATAGTAGTATTAAATCTGGAGTTGTAGTTAATAGTGTTGAAAGTGGTTCTGATGCGGAAGAAGCAGGATTAGAGCGTAATGATATTATTATTAAAGTTGATGGAACGAGTGTTAAAGGTTCTGCGCATTTAAAATATTTACTTTACAAACATGAAATTGGCGATAGCGTTAGATTAACTATTATTAGAAATGGTAATGAAAAAGAGTTAACACTTAAGTTAACTCATCAGTTAGGAGACTCTAATTAAGGGTCTCTTATCTTATTTCTGGACATTCTCCTGGACTAGGGACATAAAAACAATGATTTTTATATCTTCCACTATTATATTGGTCCCACCATGTTACTTTACATGATTCTCCTGGATTAGGAGCATAAAACCATAAAGCATGGGTTGCTGGATGATAGTATTCTCCTTTTATTACTCTATTAGCTAGATTTCTTTCAACGGTTGTAGGATTGCTGAAAAAAAGTGGGCTATCTACTCCAGAAAAACCACCTGGGTTTTGATATATAACTTTGCTTATGGTGTCGACATTTTTAAATGTAAGGCAGTTTGCTAGAGCTCTATTGATGACAACATTTCCCACCATTAACATACCTAAATCTCCTTCGCCAACTGCTTCTGCTCGCATTAATCTAGCAAGTAAATCTCTTTCTGTATCTGTAGATCTAATTACTGACATAGTATAATCACCATTATATTATATGTTTTTTGTTTATTCTGGTGAAAATATTTGAAATAATTGTTTTGATGTGATATAATTTATTTGTCTTGTGAGAGATAGGGGAATAGTTCAGTTGGTAGAACGTCGGTCTCCAAAACCGAATGTCGTGAGTTCAAGTCTTGCTTCCCCTGCCATTAGATATTACTGATTTTACTTTAATTTATAAAGGAAAATCGTTTTTTTATATACTAGGAATTTGTTATAATAGAGGTGATAAGAATGATGATATCAATAGAAGAAGATGAGGCAAGATTCAGTGGAAGAGCAGGGGCTATTATATATAATGAAGATAAAACTAAAATTTTATTAGAAAACCAAGGTAGATTTTATAGGTTTCCGGGTGGTAGAATAGATGTTCATGAAGATAGTCAAAAAGCAATAAAAAGAGAGCTTAAAGAAGAGTTAAATATAAGTGCTGAATTGAAGCTAAAATATATCGTGGAGCTATTTTTGAATTCATTAAAAATTAAGTATCATGAAATTGGTTTTTATTTTATAACTCAAATTAATGAGAAAACTATTTTAAATAAGTCTAAATCTTTAGATGGTGATAGTGAATTTGAATGGGTATTAATAAGTGATTTAGAAAATTATAATATTATTGCTAAACCTATTAAAGAAAAGGTTATAAGTAAAAAAATATTGAATGATGATTTGGAACATATTATATATAGAGAATATTAATTAAGTTTTTATATTGTTATTTTGAAATAATGGTAGTATAATTTGATTTGAAGGTTGTAAAAAGGGTGAGTGATATGCAAAATATAGTGTTATGTGGAAGTATGAAAGTTAAAGATAAAATTTTAGAAGTATCAGATGTTTTGAAAAGTATGGGGTATAATGTTTTGCTACCCGAAGAGTGTATGCGTGGTGAGAAAAAAGTTATTGCTTCTAGAGCTCATTTGGATAGGATTTGTAATCCTAATAATGAGATAATTTTAGTGGTTAATGCTTCTAAAGGTGATAAGGAAAATTATATTGGGCCTAATACTTTTGCGGAAATAGTGAAATGCACCCCATAGAGTAGACAATAAAAAAAATCCTAATTTAAGGGTTATGATATAATACACTTCCGAAAGGA
>CALVIB010000033.1 GCA_944329375.1 uncultured Bacilli bacterium
CTCCTTTCGGAAGTGTATTATATCATAACCCTTAAATTAGGATTTTTTTTATTGTCTACTCTATGGGGTGCATTTCAATTCAAGGGCTTTAATTATCTAAAATGGCGTCCCCAGTAGGATTCGAACCTACGACCCACGCCTTAGAAGTCAACTGCGTTTTCAAAATACCTATCAACTATTATTAACACCCATAAAACACAAACAGTCAATAAACACAGGAAAAACAATACTTTTCGTTTATTTGTATTAACAAATTAATTATAATTTAATTTTAAATTACTATCAATTATTTTTAATCATTTTAACTCATTTTAACAAAAGTGGGTACTAAAATGGGTACTAAAAAACAAAAAAAGTGGGAACTAACTAAAAAGTTGATCAACTTTAGTTAATTCCCTTTATTTTAAAGCTCTAAACCGTCCCACATTCCAATAATTTTATCGCCAATTTCTCTATTTGAGTGGGTATAATTATCGGTTGTTTTTTCGTCTGTATGTCCCATTAAATTCATGATTTCATTTATAGTAATTTCTGGATTAGTTCTCATATAAGTACAAAAGCTATGACGTAACCCATAAAGAGTTACATTTTTATTTGGTAGTAACCCTTTATTTCTTTCTCTGAATTTAGTCCAGTTATGGCTCAAAGTATCTGGGTGCATTAAGCCTCCAGTTTTTCCTAAAAATAAATTTGGGACAATTTCTAAATCTTTACCGTATTTATTTCTTAATAACTGGATTTCTTTTTCACGATATTTTATACACTCACGTATTGCTTCAACACATATAGGGGGTATTGGAATACCACGTTTTCCTTTTTCGGTTTTAGGTATATCTCTTTCAACAACCTTTTTAAGCTCTTTGTCAAAAACAACAGAGTGTCTAGCGAACACAAGTCCACCGATATATTTTTCGCCATCTTTATTAACAAACTCAACGTCTAATTCTATATCTTTATCATGCTTTCTTGTTTTTTCAATATGAAGCCCATTTAACTCGCATCTTCTTAAACCAGTACAACAGTCAATAATAAACATACCACCATATTTTTTATTGTAGTCTAATAATAACTTAATTGTAGTAAATAATTCTTCTTTATTATAAGTTTCTTTTTCTTTACGAGGTTTTGCTGATGGACATTTTACTTTATGAATAGGATTATACTCGATATAATCCCATATAACAGCTCTGTTTAATAAATTTCTTAAAACTCGGTATGCACCATTTAAAGAAGATGAGGATAGTTTTTCTATTTCCCCATCTGAATTAGGTGTTTGTTTATCACGGTTTTTTAATTCTACAAATAGCTTATCAATAACATAAGCATTTATTTTTTCTAACGGATAGCCACCTAGTTCTGGTAATATATAATTATTTAATCTAGTTTTATAACCATTTATAGTTGTAGGGCTTAATCCTGTATCTCTACAAAATTGTAACCACTCTTTACTAAATTCAAATAATGTTATTTTTCCTTTATCCTTTTCTTTTGCTTTTTGATTTTCTAACTCTGCAAAACCCTTTCTTTTAACAGCTCTAGCATCTCCAATTTTACCTGATACATATTCAGAAAATACTTGTTGATTTTTACCACTACCTTTTTTTATCAATATTCTATAATAATTTGGAGCTAATTTAATTATATTAGGCTCTACTGTATATGGATATTTCTTTGTTTCACTCATAATTCTGTCTTATAGCCTATATTTATCTTTATTTCTCTTGGTATAAGTAGAAGTATGTTCATTAATCCATTGATCGACTAATTTCTTTTCAAAATACATTTTGTGTCCCTCACGATAGTATGGTAATTTTTGCTCCTTAATAGCTTTGTTTAAAGTAAATCTACTAAACATTGGATAGTGTTCTAATAATTCATCAGTAGTATAAACCGTAGAAGTATTTTTAGTTTTATCATTATTAGCCATTAAAGATATAAATTCGCCGACAGTAATATTTTTTAAATAATCAATAACTTCATCATTAGGCATATAAGTAATTCCTCCTTTCATTTTTTATAAATAATAACGATACTTTTCAGCATCAAAAAAAGTAATAATCGTTTTATTACTTTCACTTACAGTCTTAATTTCTATATTAATCATAGGTAGTAGTTGTTCTAATATTTTGTTTTCTTCATACATATTAATCTTTCTATCTAAAACTATTTTATTGTTATTAGCTTTTACTTTTAATATATCTTCAATATTGGATATAACAAAAGATAAATTAGATATATTATTTTCAATAGGCATAATATCACTGTCATCAGAACTATCTTCGTCATTATTTTGATTTTCATAGTTAGCTCTCATTTGTTCAACAGTATAATAAGTTTGTGTATTTTTCTTAATCATTTTTATTTGTCTAGTAATTGGATTAAAATTATAATTTTTAAATATATCACTATATAAATAAGTATCTCTAAAAATAGGATTAGAAACAGTTGGGAAAATAATAGTTTTATATTTTAAAGCGATTATTTCATTAGCTGTTAAAAGTTCTCTACCGAGTAGAGAAGTAGTTTTATTAGCACCTACTTTAAAAGTGTCAGTACTTTGACTTATTGACTGGGTTTCAATAGTAGATTTACCAAGTTTACGACTAATAACATCAGCACAGTCAATACTATTTGTCTTTAGATAAGTGAGTGCTGAATTATCTTGTATAATTGAAGAAGATTCTTTTCCATAAACTTGGTCTAGTTGAGCAAAAGACTGAATAAAGAATTGAAAACGCATATTTCTTGATCTAGCAACAGACACGATCGTTTCAATATCACTCAACGGTGGACAGTTTGCGAACTCATCTAATATCCACTCAATTTTACGTGGTAATTTTCCGTTATTATGGGGCATATTAGCGATTTTAGTTAGTTCCTTATAAAGAATACCTACAATGATAGTAACGAGCTGATAATAGCTTTTATCCTCGTCAGGAACGATAATATAAAGTACACTAGGTTTATCAACTAAAGAAGATATTTCAAAATCACTAGAGCTAGTAATGTTTTCTACATTAAGGTCATCAAATATTTGCATTTTTTCGCCAAAGACTGCTGTAATTGATTTATATGTATTTTCACTCGCCGATAAAATAGAAGTAAGATAATCTTTTGAAATAGTACCATAATCTCTAGTATTTAAGTTTCTCTGTAAATAGATTTGATTTTCTTTTAATAAAGAGGAGTTTTGAAACTTTTTAATACTAGAAACATTTATCTTGTTTTCTGGTATTAAGCCACTTTCGTAATCCTCTAAAAAAATACCAGCAATACCTTTGAAAAGATTTTTGGATGAGTTTAACCAAAATGGATCTTTTGTTTCTTTTTCAGCAAATATTAAATCAGCTAAATTATTAATAAGTCTAGTAGCTTCAGCTTGACTAGAAGAACTTTGATTTTGATATTGCTTTATATAATTTAAAAGCTCCGAATTATTAATAGATTTGTATTCATAATCAACTTTTTCTTTTAATAAATCAAAATAATCTTCACTTTCTAACTTATCTTTGATAGCATCAATGTTATTTAAAATATACTCAATGATATAGTCATCTAGTTTATAAGTTACTTTAATATTATTTTTATATTGTTCATTTACAATAATTTGTTCAAAATCAATTTGTAAAATATGAAATAAATAACAGATAGAATAAAATAACTTTTCTTCATATATACAATGAATTTTCCACTCGTCGATAATCGGTTGCATAATGTTTATATGCGTAGATAAATGTGGATTTCTAAAATCAATAGTAATAATATTTTCATACCCATTATCTTTAAATATACTAGAAGTTTTAGAAAATATTTCGCCTTTAGGATCAGTGATAATTAAGCTTTCTTTTTCTTTAGCAGTAGCAAACATTATACACTCTGAAAGTACAACTGTTGCTGATTTACCAGAGCCAGTACTACCAATTAAAAGCCAATGAGGACTTATATTATCAAAGTAAACATATTCAAACTGATTATTTTTATTTTCAAAATAAACAGGAAAGCCAGCTTCTTTGATATTATAAATATTTTCTTTTTTAAACGTTTTAGCAATTTCTTTTTTGGTAGCAAACTTTGATGAGCCATACTCATTTTTATTTTTTACTTTTCTTTGATTAAGTCTAGGCTGTATTAACACTATAAATATTATTGCACCTATTACTAGAAATAAAATTAAGACATAAAAAAAAGACAGGTTATTGTCTAGTATCATTGTTGTAATCCAAAATATAAATTTTATGATGATACACTAGTATAGTGGCTATTTTCTTTTTATCAGCCAAATAAATACGGTAATGTGTACCCCAAAATTTAGCCCAATTCCATGCTGCCTTTTTCAATATCTTTTTTATTCTCATAAGTGCTTTCTTTATATTTTAAATATTCTTTATAAGTCATATTTTTAGGTAATTCGTCAATAATTTCTGCGTGATTATTTACAAATTTTTTAACTCTATAAAAGGTTGGCTCTGGGAAAAAATAATCGTCTTGATCGTGTACTAATTTCTTATTCGTAGAAACTAAATCCGTATAAATATTTACATATCTATCTCTTTCTGCACCCTCGCTACATTGCATACACTCAAAATAAAATTTAATGGCTTTTTCTCTAGTAGGGTATTTAATTAATGTGTCATAACATATAACATTTACTTCATTTTTTATAATAATCAGTCCTTTCTTTAAAAATTTATTTCTTTTTCGTTATCATAATTTATATAATTATCAATGTATTCATTAATGCTATTTTTTAAATCTTCTGTATTAGAACAATAATATTTTGCTCCTGATGATGTTTCCGTTCCAATTATTACAGAGTTATCATCTTTATCATAATCAACCTGTAATATGAAATCGTCTTTTATTTTAGGATATGGATATTCTTTATAGTCAACATTTTCCAAATCTTCCCAGTCTAAAATAATATCGGAATTATCATATTTTTCTTTAACTTTTTCTAATGCATCTTCATAACTATTAGCCTCAATATCAATAACACGGCTTAATGTTTCTACAATCTCAATTTGATATTTATTCATCTTTATTTTTCCTTTCTTGATTTTCTTCTTTTCTTGAACAATAACTTGAAGTTTTACAAGCACAGTAAATGAAAAGTAAAATCAGTATTAAAATTATTATTAGTGCTTCCATATTTACAATTCCTTTCCAGTATCAATTAATAAATCAAGGTCAATATGTTTTTCTTCACAGTCCTTAATAGCTTTATTTAATTCAATAGAATCAGAATCGCTTAAATGCAAATCTTTGGTAGTTATTAAAGTTCCAATATGATTTATAATAACTTTATTTGAAACATAATCACCATCTGAAAATGAATCACATCTAATATCATAAGTGTAGTATCCTTGTTCTTTTAATTTTTGTCGTTGTTCATTGGATAACCTTAAACCAGTAATATCAAAAGTATCTTTTTCTTTAATAATTTCTTTTTCACGATACCATAATTTAATATTTTCTTTGGTATCTTTATTGTAGGCAAGCCAATAAATATTTTCTGTTATATTTGGAATAACTTTTCCTTGCAAAATCAGATTAAATTTTTTTTGCTTTAAAAACTGTATTACTTCACTTTGAATATTTTTTGTCTTTCTAGTTTGAATAGTAAACTTGGGTTTATTGGTATCATAATCATATATTTCTATTGTTTTCATATATCAAAATATTTAAAGATAAAATTCGTAGTTTTCCATTTCAGAAATATAATCTTTAAATTTATCCTTTCTTAATTCTTGTGCAAGCTCAAACCCAAGTTCTTCTACAATTTTTTTGTCGTATGATGAAACAGAAAACATACCATTTTCTGAATCATAAAAAAGTTTACTACTTAAATGTGGTAGTTTATGATCCACAAATGTTCTAATTAAACTTTCATAATCATAACCATTTCCATAAATACCGTCTTTATTTCTTTTTTTAAAAATTGATTTATCAAAATACATTTGATCTAAAGATAGAGAATAACTATCATTGTCTTTTAAAATCACAAATGGCTTTAAATAATTTTTAAACCATTCATCAAATTTTTTATATTCTTTTTCTTTATAATATATATCACTTAAAAATAAATTAGGATTTTCTGATAAGTATAATTCAATACCTTTATTAATACCAGTTCCTAATTCTTTTTTAATTTGTTCATATTCTTGTAATATGCTCATTAAATCACATCCTTTCATTTTTTAGAGCATTAAAAAAAGACCAACTGTTAAGTTGATCAACTTTATAAATTTTAATTTGTTTAAATCATTTTAAATGTGTATGCTATATTTATGGTAAAAAAGGATATATCTTATATTTTTCAAAATATATTCTTTCTGTGGATAAGATAGTTTACTTTTTATTATATTTATGAATTTTTCCACCGTCTACTTCATAAACAATATCAGCTAATGTTGTAATATCTTCTTTAATGTGTGAAGCAATTAGTATTATTTTGTCCTTTTTCTTTTCTTCTAATAATATGTTTCTGATTTTATGAGCAGTTTCATTTTCTACTCCATTAAAAGGTTCATCTAAAATAATCAATTTAGGGTTTTCCATTAACACTTGAGCAATTCCTAATTTTTGTTTTGTACCCAACGAATATTTACTATATTTTTTGTTTGCTTCTTTTGTAAGATTTAATTTTTCTAAAATATCATCGATTTCTTTTTTTCCTATTTTATTTTGAATAGAGGCTAAAAGTTCTAAATTTTCAAAGCCAGTTAAATCTGGAAGAAATTTAGGTTTTTCTATTAAAGCTCTAGTATTATCTGGAAATTCATTTTTTTCAATATAATTTTTGCCATTTAATAGAATCGTTCCCTCTGTCGGTGGATAAAAACCACATATTATTTTTAGTAAAACGCTTTTACCGGAACCATTTCTACCTATAAAGCCATAGATTTTCCCACTATTAAAAGTAAGATTAATATCATTTAAAACTACACTATCACCAAACTTTTTACTTAAGTTTTTAATTTCTAATTTCATAAATATACCTCCTCAATAAGTTTTTTAGGTACTTTCAAAAAAATTGAGATTATTAAAAGATGTACAACCATTAACAACGTAACAAATAAAATGGTGTATTTGTTTGTGCTCCAAATAGTTTTTGGAAAGAAAAATAATAATATTGATAACATAATTATTAATATGTATATATTCTTTTTCATAAGTATATAGATAAAGTATATAAATAAGAATAAATATTCAAGTACTGCAATGTACAATATGTCAGTAACAAATAATTGCAATATTCTTAAATCAAGAATATTTTTTTGAAATATAAATAATAATAATATAATCAAACTATATTGTATAGCCTTTATAATAATACTTAACGATAAGAATGTTATATTTTTTTTAATAATATATTTTTGAGGTTTTATCCTTAAAAATATATTTTCTAGATATTGATCTAAATCTTTTGTATATATATCTAAAATTAAATAGATAAAAGTAAAACCATTAAATAATAACATTAATAATGAAATGATGCTAAAATTTTTCAAATCAAAGTTTGCACCAACACAAATTTTTACTATATTTATAGACGAAGCTTCACCATGACTATAAATAAAAACGATAAGTAATGGTAAAAGGAAAGAACATAATAATATTTTCTTTTTTTTATGAAATATGTATGATATATCATTATAAATCAGATATTTCATGTAATTGCCAACTTTCTATTTTTTATGGTCAAAATATATAAAATTCCAATTATAATTTCTAATAACAAAAGTGTACAAACAGAAGAAAATACTTCTAAACTAAATGTGCTATATAATGTTATTGTGAAATATGACCATATAGATAGAGAAACATTTGTTTGATAAGCTATAATTCCACCAAAATAGAATAATAATAGTAAAAATAGACCATTAATTACGATTGTGATTTTAGAATTAGTATTAATAAAAATCAAAGTAGAAATTATAGTTATTAGTGTGCCATAAATAGCATATCTTAAAATATAAAACAAAAGGAAAACTAAATTGCTTATTTCATAATTTTGATATGCATGAATACTTAAATCATTAAATGTTGTTAATAACAGTGGCATTATTAAAAATAATAATATTAGTCCAAAATGAAATAAAAACATAGTTGTTGATAATCTTATTAGTGTTTTTATATATCTTTTTTTCGACTTTAACCTTATAACATAGTCAGGGAAATTATTTTTAAAAATAGAACAAGTATTAATGTTATTTAAAAAAATAATTGCAAAAAGAAAGACATTGAATATAGGAAACTGTAAAGGAACAAGAATAGAATCAAAAAAATTATTTTTGGATGTTCCGAGTGCAAATCCACCATATAAGCATAAAATAACGGTTAGAAGAAAGATTGCTTTATATTTATCAGTACTAGTAATATAATTAAGTATTTTTAACTCGTTATGATATTTGTTTTTCATAAGCTAAAACCACCTTTTCTTTGCTTTTGAAAGAGTTTATTACAAATATAAATGATATTAACTGTAATAAGAATGATATTGCTAATGGGATTATGAGATTACTGCCTTCATCAAAAAACCAGTATCCTGCAATATTAAAATAATCACTCAATTCTTTTAAACCTAAAAATTTGTTTAGAAATATAATGTAAATTCCAATATAAACAAAAATGTCAATAACAATAAAAATTATGAAAGACATAATAATTGCTACAATTTTATTTTTGTTTTGTTTACAACAATATAAAGCAATATTAGCATATAATAAACTTATGAAAAATTGTATTAAGCAAATAATAAATCCATATAAGAAAAAGTGATTATATTTCCATTCGTTATATACACTTAAACTTGTATCTACATTACTTAAATCAAAATTGAATCCACTCATTATAGATGAAATTATAAAAATGATAATTAAAGAAACTGGCATAATTAATGCTGATTTGATGGCTATTTTATAGTTCTTTTTTAAATAATCTTTATATTTCATACGTAATAAATAATTTTCAAACATACCACTACTAAAATGATTGTGAATTGTTCCTAATACAATTAAAGCAATTATAAGTGGAGAAAAATATTGTAATGTACTAAAGATGGTATGTCTAACTATCTCAGATGTTAAAGTAATTGCATCATATTTTTTATACAGTTTATGTGGATCGGAATTTTTTATATAAGATTTTAAGCTTTCTTTATTTTTAAAAACCTTACAATATTCATGTTCTGGCATTTTTTCTTCATAGCAATATTCTTTGATTTTATTATATTCGCTTACATAAGAGAAATTTTCTTGATAAAATTGAAAAAAGGAGATTCCAATTAATATTAAAATCAAAATGCTTCCAAGTAAAAAATATTTATTATGTTTTATCTTTTTTAACATAAAATCTTCCCCTTAAAAAATGATAATAAGATAGAGTATATATTTTTATAATTTTATAACTTTATAACTTTATAAGTTTTATCTTGAGCCTTTTATTGGATATGGACTGCTATCAATAGTTCCTAAATCCCAATTGAAAGAGCCTGTAGCAGTGGTTATAAATGATTTAGCAGATTTTAAGTGTAATTTCCAACCAGAGGTTAAATCTAAAGCCCACTGCTTAAGATATAATTTCAATCTTTTAATAGACTGAACAGTAATAAAACTTCTACCACTCATATTATTAAATTTTCTGTTTGTATTAGAAGCTAAACCTGCATCAGTACATACAACAAACTTTGAAGAATGAAAATCTTTTATTATCTTTTCTTCTAGTGGCTTCATAGTTTTTTGTTCATTAGTATTTCCTTCGAACATATCAAAGGACATTGGAATACCATCACCATCTAAGAAAAGTCCCATTTGAATAATTGGATTAGGTCTATTTTCCTTTGATTTACCATATTGTCTTAAGCCACATTCTTCTTCAATTTCAAAAAAGTAATTTGTACAATCATAGTATAAGACTGTATCATTTCGTTTCATAAATTTTAAACTATTTTTATAAAGCTGTGATTGAATAAAATCAGATTCTTTAGCTATAACTTCTAAAGATCTATAAACGTCGTGAAGTTCAAAACTAGGTTGTTCGAGAAAATTTTTAGATAATTCTAGAGTTTTAAGTTTAGAAGATGGGTAAATAATTCTACCATAAATAAGTCTAGATAAAATAGAATTCAAATCATATTTAAATTGAT
>CALVIB010000034.1 GCA_944329375.1 uncultured Bacilli bacterium
AAAGGTTAATTTTATTGATTTTTCTAGTTTAGATAAGATAGCTAATGAAATACAAAAATAAAGACAAATTACAATTTATAGAGTAGATTTGTATCTACTTTTTTCTTTGGGTAAAAACATGATATAATATAATAGATTTATGAGGAAGTGATGAAAATGAATAATAATCCAATTCAATATTATCCTGGTCATATGGCTAAAACAAAAAGATTAATCAAAGAAAATTTAAAATACATTGATATTATCTATGAAGTAGTTGATAGTAGAATGCCAAAATCATCTAAAATAATTGACATCGAAGAAATAATAAAAGATAAACCAAAATTAATGATTATGACTAAAGCAGATTTATGTGATAAAAAAGAAACGGAAAAATGGATAAAATACTATGAAAACTTAGGATATAAAGTAATATTAATTAACCTAGAAAATAATAGTAACCTAAAACCAATATTAAATGCTACCGAAACATTATTAAAAGAAAAATCAGAAAAAAGAAAACAGCAAGGATTATTAAATACTAAAGCTAGAGTACTAGTAATTGGTATTCCTAATGTTGGAAAATCAACCTTAATAAATCGTTTAGCTGGTAAAAAAGTTGTAGGTACAGGTAATAAACCAGGGGTTACTAAAAACCTGAGTTGGATTAGAGTAAATGATAAAATAGAACTATTAGATACTCCAGGTGTTCTATGGCCAAAACTAGACCAAAAAGACGCCTTAAATCTAGCCGCCTTAACAGCCATTAAAGAAGAAACGCTACCTTTGTTTGACATAGCTTGTTACATATTAAAAACATTAGAAAAATATTATCCTAACATTTTAAAAGAAAGATATAATCTAGAATATTTAGATGAAGATATTGTTTTAAGCATCGAAGAAATAGGTAAAAAAAGAGGTTGTTTAATCAAAGGCGGAGATATTGATTATAATAAAGTAGTATCCTTAATAATCGGGGATGTTAAAAACGGTTATATTAAAGGCGTAACATTTGATAGATATGAATAAAGAAGAAGTATTAAATAAATTAAAAGAGTATAAATTAGATAGTAAAAACTTTATTATAATTGGTTCAGCCGCTTTAGTATTAAAAGGTATAAAAGAAACATGTCAGAATATTGATATAGCCTTAAATAAAGAGTATAATGATTACTTGTTAAAACAATATAAATGTAAATTTGAAAAAGAAATTGATGGATACAAAATATATCTAATAGATGATATATTACATTTTAGTACTCACTATTATGGATGTTTTAAAGGCGAAAAAATAGAAAATTATTTAATTCAAACACCTAATGAAGTATTAAAATTAAAACAAACATTAAATAGAAAAAAAGATGAAGAAGATATAAAATTAATCTTAAACTATCTAAATAACCTAAATATGAACTCACTCGCTCTAGCCTATATTGGTGATGCCACCTATGAATTATATATAAGAAAATACTTAGTAAATAAAGGAAATTATAAAGTAAAAGACCTTGCAGACAAAGCCATAAACTATGTATCAGCTAAAGCCCAAAGTAAATATTTAGATAAAATGATAGAAGAAAATTACTTAACTAAAGAAGAATTAGAAATAGTTAAAAGAGCTAGAAATCATAAAGTCTTGTCACATCCAAAAAAAACAAGTATAATAACCTATAAAAAAGCCACTGGACTTGAAGCTTTAATTGGTTATTTAGAACTTTCAAATAAACAGCAAAGAATAAATCAAATAATGAAATATATAGTAGGTGATTAAATGCGTGTATATGGAAAAAATGTCGTAAAAGAACTATTACAAAAACCAAAAAGTATTAAAAAAGCATATATTTATGAAAATTTTAATGATATAAAATTACTAAACGAAATAAAAAAACTAAACATTCCTATTAAATATTTAGATAAAAAATCTCTAGATAACATGGAAGATGGAAATCATCAAGGAATAATACTAGAAATAGATGACTATAATTATAGTCCATTAGATAAACTATTAAAAAAAGACATCATCGTTATATTAGACCACTTAGAAGACCCACATAACTTTGGTGCTATTATAAGAACATGTGAAGCGGCTGGTATAACTAGTATAATAATTCCTAAAGATAGGTCAGTTAAAGTAAATTCAACAGTCATGAAAACTTCAGCTGGAACAACCGAAAATGTCGATATAGCCATAGTAACTAACTTAGTCAATACAATTAAAACATTAAAAGATAATGGCTTTTGGATAATAGGAACAGACATGAATGGTACAAACTATAAAGAAATAGATTATAAAGGAAAAATAGCTATCATCATTGGTAATGAAGGTAAGGGATTAAGTAGACTAGTAGAAACAAACTGTGACTTTATAGCCAAAATACCGATGTTTGGTAAAGTTAATAGTCTAAATGCTTCAGTTGCTTCAGCTTTAATAATTTATGAGGCGGTGATGAATAGATGAGTTATGATAATATAAATGATTATGAAGTATTATCAATGGTCGCTGATAATGAAGAAGCAACAGAAATATTATTTGAAAAATATAAACCATTAATAACTGGTTTAGCAAAAAAAACATATAATTTAATTTCAAATAATGGGTTTGATTTAAATGATTTAATCCAAGAAGCCATGATAGGTTTCAGTACTGCTATAAATACATTTGATGAAAAAAAAGATGTTCTATTTTTCACATATGCTAAAACATGTATTGAAAGAAGACTAATAAGTCTAATAAAATCGGCAAACCGCAATAAGCATCAACTTTTAAATGAATCATACTATGTTGAAGACTTAGTAACTGATAGTAAAAACTTAGAAAATTTATTAGAAGATAACAATAGTAATCCAGAAAGTAGATTAATTGATGATGAAAATACCAAAGAATTAGTGAAAAATATTCAAAAAAAATTAACTAATTTAGAAAGCGCTGTTTTTGAACTTAAAATAAGCGGTTTTACATATAAAGAAATAGCCGAAATATTAGATAAAGATAGTAAATCAATTGACAATGCCATAAGTAGAATTAAAGTTAAAGTCCAAAAATACCTTAATAACAATTGACATAGTAATTAATTATTTTGTATATTAATAGTGGGGTGAGAGTAATGAGAGAAAGAGGAGTTGCTGTAAGTATTATTTTAACCATTGTAACATGTGGAATATATGGAATTTATTGGTTTATCTGTTTAACCAATGAAGTAGAAGCTGCAAGTGAAGATAGACAGTTAGCTTCAGGTGGAGCGGCATTCTTATTAACTATTATAACTTGTGGTATCTACGGAATTTATTGGGCTTACAAAATGGGTAAATTATTAATGATAGCCAAAGAGAAAAATGGTTTACGTGCAGATGATAATTCTGTGGTATTCTTAATTTTACAGTTAATTGGATTTGGTATTATCAATTATGCCTTAATTCAAAGTGGTTTAAATGAAATTACTTACGCAAAACAAGGACAAAGCAATTAAGCTTTTTTCTTATGAAAAAATTTATAATTATATTAATTTTACTAATTTTATATTTATTGATATCTAGTTATTTAAATATATATATTCCATGTCCTATTAAAAAAATTACAGGTCTATACTGCCCAGGATGTGGAATAACTAGAATGTTACTTTCACTTTTAAAGTTAGATTTCTATGGGGCTTTTAGATATAATCCATTAGTCTTTGTTTCACTACCAATAGGCATATACATATATATAGACTATATAATCAAAAAAGACAAATCATTATATAAAAGGTTGCCAGAAAAAATATGGTATATCATCATAATCATATTTATAATTTATGGCATCTTAAGAAATATTCCATCATTTGATTTTCTTGCCCCACATTAAAAAGCGATTTTACTCGCTTTTTTCTATATATTTTAAAATTTCCTCACTATCATCTAAATGTACTTTAGTATGTCCCAAAATTTGATAATCTTCATGTCCTTTACCTAAAAGTAACACAATATCATTTGATTTAATCATATCTAAAGCTTTTTTAATAGCCTCACGTCTATCTAAACAAACTTCATAATTATCCTTTTTAACACCTTTTAAAATATCTTTCATAATATTTTCTGGATTTTCAGTTCTTGGATTATCATTAGTAAATATTACAAAATCACTATAATTAGAAGCAATCTCTCCCATAATAGGTCTTTTAAGAGGGTCTCTGTCGCCACCACATCCAACCACTGTAATAACTCTAGCTTTAGCTAACTCTTTATAAGCGGTAACCACTTTTAAAACTGCATCTGGCGTATGTGCATAATCGACAACTGCAAAACCATCTTTTACCTTATAAGTTTCACATCTACCTTTAGGAGCTTTTAAATCTTTAGTCTTATCTATTAAATCATTAATGTCAAAACCAAGCTCACATAAAATACTAAACATTGTAAAATAATTGTAGACATTAAACTTACTTGTTAAATTAGTTGTAACATTATATTCTTTATTATTAACCTTAAAAACAATATCAGTATGGTCTGGATAAATATCATCACTTACAATATCATAATCTGCATTTCCAAAACCATAAGTTTTAGTGTTTTTAAATCTTTCTATAAATTTTTCACTAGCTTCATCATCTTTATTTACAAGTAAAACCCCATCATCTTTAATATAATCAGTAAGTAATAATTTAGCCTTTAAATAATTTTCCATTGTCTTATGATAATCTAAATGGTCTTCAGTTAAATTAGTAAATGCGCCAGCCACAAATTCCAATCCTTCAATTCTCTTTTGAGCTAAAGCGAAATTACTAACTTCCATAACTACATATTCACATCCTATTTCTTTAGCTTTTTCAAGCAATTTATATGTAGTTAAAATTTCAGGTGAAGTATTAGGTAACTCTTTATAATAATCTTCACACATAAAACCTAAAGTACCAATATAAGCTGCTTTTTTATTTAAATTTAAAAGCATTTGATAAGTTAAATAAGCTGAAGTAGTCTTACCATTAGTTCCTGTAATTCCAATTAACTTCAAATCTTTAAAAACATCTTTATATTCCTTAACAAGCAAATTTTGATAATACTCAGCTGAATTTTCTACCACTGTAACTGGAACACTACATTTAACATTCTTTTCTGCAATAACCGAAGAAGCTCCATTTTTAATCGCATCTTCTATATAATTATGACCATCAACTGTATATCCTTTAATAGCCACAAAAGTCTGTCCAGGTTTAATTAACCTCGAATTAGTTTCATATTTAAACATTTAAATCAACTCCCAATTTATTTTATTCATTATAAAAACTTGTGATATATAACCACATAATCATATTAGCATTTTTTCCTATATATAAACAAACATCAATATTATATAAAAAAACAAAAAATACTCAAAAAATCCTCAGTTGAAATTAATTAAGAAAAAATATATAATTAAATTGTAAAGGAGAGTGACACAATGTCAAAAGTATATTTTACTAAAGAAATTACCCCAGAAAGTCTAATCAAAATATATGAAAAATTAGGTGTAAATTTAAAAGGTAATGTAGCCGTAAAACTTCACTCTGGAGAAAAAGGCAATAAAAATTACTTAAGACCAGAATTCGTAAAACCATTAATTGATTATGTTGGTGGAACAGTTGTAGAATGTAATACAGCATATGCTGGTGCGAGAAACACAACTGAAAAACATAAAGAATTAATTAAAGAACACGAATGGGATAAATATTTTAGATTTGATTTAATGGATGAAGAAGGTCCTGATATGGTAATAGACATTCCAAACGGAAAAATATTAAAGAAAAACTATGTTGGTAAAAATTTAGCTAATTATGATTCAATGTTAGTTTTATCACATTTTAAAGGTCATAAGATGGGTGGCTATGGTGGTGCCTTAAAGCAACTTTCAATTGGCTGTGCATCATCTGCTGGTAAATCACTTATCCATACAGCAGGTAAAACAAATGACCAATATAAACTTTGGGATAATCTTCCAGAGCAAGATAGATTCCTAGAAGCTATGGCTGATGCGGCAGAAAGTGTTAATAATCACTTTAAAGGTAATATTGTTTATATAAATGTTATGAAAAACTTATCAGTCGACTGTGACTGTGATGGTAATGCTTCCGCACCTTGTATGGAAGATATTGGTGTTTTAGCTAGTACTGACCCAATTGCCATTGATCAAGCTTGCCTAGATTTAGTCTATAACTCTAATGATAAAGGTAAAGATAAATTAATCGAAAGAATCGAATCAAGACATGGTGTTCATACTATTGAAGCTGCCTCAGAACTAGGTTTTGGCGAAAGAAAATACGAATTAATTGAATTTTAATAAAATAATATTTTTTTGAAACTGTTGACATAATATAGTTAACAGTTTTTTTTAATTAAAGAAAAATTTAAAATTATACTTGAAAAAAATTGATTTAATGTATAATATTTTTTACAAAAATTAAGGAGTGATATAATATGAATTTTAATCCAAATGAAATTAGAAGCTTAAAAGAAAATAAAGGTATAATTCGAAGAAATAATAATAGTCTAGATAGACTAAAAAAAGATATATCAAATGGAAATGTTAATGCGAGAATACAGTCTTTAACTGCTAAATCAATTGAATCAGTTTCAAAAAGTTTAGAAGAATTACGCAAACAAAAAATGGATATTGTTTTTATATTTGATAAAAGTAGTTCATGCCATGGAACAGAGCATGATACAATAATGGGTTTTTATGATATTTTACAAAAAGAAAAATCAAATGGCTATAATGATTTTATTACAACTGTTTTATTTGATAACAATATTAGAATCGTTCATGATAGAAATCACATTAGTGAAAATCTGTCATTGAATTACATTGCTGATGGAGCGGCAACTTCTTTATATGATGCTATTTTCTTTACTATTAATCAAATTCAAAATAAACAGCAAAATCAAAAGATCAAAACTTTGGTAGTTATTATGACAGATGGATATGATAATAATAGTAGGCATAACTTATTGGAAACAAGAGAATTAATAACAAAAAAAACATATGAAGATTGGCAATTTATTTTTTTAGGAGCAATGATTGACAGCAAAGAAATCGCTCGAGAATTAGGAATCCCAATGAATAATGCTGAAGATTATTCAACAACTCAAATTGAAAATAATTTTAAAGCTATTCAAAAAGCTTTAGAAAGTTTACGTGAAACTGGTAAAATTGAACCAGATTGGTCAAAACCAATAACTGAAAATAGACATACACTTAATGGAAAAACTGGATATGTAAAACGCTTGGGAACGGGTAATTAATGGAACAAAATTATTATGAATTTTTTGGCATTTCTAATAATGCCAGTCAAGATGAAATAAAAAAGGCTTATCTAAAATTAGTTAAAAAGTACCATCCAGATACATCCAAAGAAGAAAATGCTGATACAATGATGTCTAAGATTAATGCAATTTATACTGTTTTAAGTGATGAAAATAAAAGAGCTCAATATGATTTAGAGTTATCTAAAACCACAGAAGAAAATCAAGATATTCCAGAAAATGATAATTATGAAGATGTAGTAAATAACTATTCTGAGCATGAGCGCGAAGTAACTGAAAAACTTGCAATAAAGCAAATTATCTTAGAAGAACTTAAAAAATATGATGAAATTTTAGACACAAAAAAGGATATACTTATAGGTGCCTATAATGGGGAATATGATTTAAAAGGTTATTATAGTATAATATCAGAATTTTTAGAAATTAGTAAACAATATATTCAAGATTTACAAGAGTTAAAAATTTCAGCAGATAAATATGATTTAGTAGAACAGGTAAACCAATTAAATGAAACAATTGAAAATTTACAAAAAGAGATTAATGATACTCCACTTTCTCTTATAGATGCCCAAACTTATATAGAAAAAGAAATTTTTCTTTCTGAACTATCTGAAAAATATGAACAAATAGAACTTGAAAAAAAGAATTTAGCTAGAAGATGGAATTATTTATGTGAAAAATGCTATAATAATTCCATTGATGCTAAGGATTTTAGAGTAGAAGTAAATGAAATATTGCCTGATATAAACGAATTAATAGATTTTTGTAAAGATGTAGAAATAGACATATACAAATTTGAACTAGAAAATTGGAAAACAAAAATAAGGTCAATTATAGATGAAATTTCAATAATTTTAAAAATAGGAGACAATTCTTATAATGCACATGAATATGGAAAAAAGTTTTGTCAAATAAAAAATTTAGAATCTTTTTTTAACAGTTCAAACAATATATTAGATAAAACTTTTAAACTAGATATACAGCTAAGTAATGATTCATATGATAATCAAATTGTTAACCAAGTAGAAAATATTGATAAATTACTTGAAGATGACATAAAAGCAATTTATAGTTTTGCCAAAAATGATTCAAAATTTATAAAAAGGCTTTATGATTATGAAAATAATTGGATGTGGCTTGAAACCCCTATATGTACATTTTTAAGCTTTGGATATATTTCCAAGAGAAAAAAAGGAGAAATAAATGTATTTAAAAGATATCAATCAAATGGTAATACAAATGTATATGAAGAATTAAATCATTCTATCTGCGAAGAAGACATTGATACCCTAAGCAGTTTATATATAATATTATGGCAATATCATGAAGATTTAATCATTAGTTTTAAGTGTAAGGCAAAAGAAAAATTAAAATCCTTAGAAATTTATCAATCAAAATTAAAAAAAGCATTTTTAATAAAATCATTTTTTCAAATAACTCTTACAGTTATAGGTGCTGGTTTAATATTTTGGGGGGTTAAATCCTTTTTGCAAAACATGCAAGATGTAAATACTTTCGCTCTATATACCATTAGTGGGATTGGTATTTGGATGATAAATATTACGCCTAGTATTATTTATAATAATTATTGTGATGAACATAAAAATCAAGTTCAAGAACTTCAAGAATTTATGGATCTTTATAACAATTCACCGTTGAAAAGTAAAAGTTCATTAAGGCCATTAAAACCATATTAATAAATGTTTTTTGCTTAATAAAAAAATAATTTAAAATATTTAATAGCAAGTCAAAAAAGACTTGTTTTTAAATACATTTAATTTAAAATTAAAAGAAATGTGTTATAATCTTAAAGAAAGGTTAAATGGTGATAAATTATGAAGTTAGTTTCATGGAATGTCGCAGGAATAAGAGCCTGTTGTAAATGGTAAAATAAAATGTAGGAAATCGGTAAAAATAAATGTTGGTTTTCCTACATTTTTTATTAATGTTACA
>CALVIB010000035.1 GCA_944329375.1 uncultured Bacilli bacterium
CGTGTAAGATCTATATGCTCGCAAACCCTTTATTTATAAGGATTTCTTGGAGGGGTTAAATAAATTGGTATCAAGCAGTTTATATTTAGTTTTTCATTCATTTAAGTCACTTCCTTTTGTAATCTTTTTCATTATATCATACTTTTAAAACAAAAGAAAAAGTAGATATAAATCTACTTCCCGTTTCTTAACACCAGTTCCTTTTATTAAAATTTATCACTATAATCTTTTAATATTTGTTTGGCAATACTTTCTTTTCTTATAACTATAATTTTTTCATTTTCAATTTTTATGATTGATGATGGCTCATTATTAATTGTTCCAGCATCTTCTACATAAGAAATATGTTTTAACATTTCTTTTTCTATTTCTTTTGGATTAGTAATGGTTGTTTTTCCTGATATATTCGCACTAGTGGATATTATTGGATTACCGATTTTATCTATTATTTTTATTAGTTCTTTATTATCTGGTATTCTAATACCAACCAGATTACTTCCAGATGTTATTTCATCACTTACTTTATTATTTTTGTGTAGTAAAAGTGTTAATTTACCTGGAAGATATTTTTTTATTATTTCTTCTTCTAATTGGTTTAATTTTTCAGTATATTTTCTTAACATATCTACACTACTTACTAATAAAATTAATGGTTTACTTTTATCTCTATTTTTTGCTTCATATACTTTTTTTATTGCCTTTTCATTAGTCATATCAACTGATATACCATATACTGTATCAGTTGGTATAATTACTAAATTACCTTGCTTTATTTCTTTAACTATTTTATCTATATTCATAATTATCCTCTAAATTATTTTTTATTAAAGTTGCCAAATTTCTCTAAAGGAAAAATAGCAAAGTTTGTGGTGCCTTCTATATCAGATGCAGAAACTAAACCAATTATTCGGCTATCTGTAGAATTTGTTCGATTATCACCCATAACAAAATAATAATCTTTTGGTATTTTTTCATAGCCAAGTTCTTCTAAATTAAAATCATAAGTTTCTTGATTATTTAAAAAGTATTCTGTTACTTGTTTTCCATTGATATAAAGTTTATTATTTTTATATTGAACAGTTTCGCCTGGAAGCCCAACTATCCTTTTGATTAATTTAGAATTATTATAATTGAAAACAACAATATCAAATCTTTGATAGGTTTTATCATATTTTTTCAATAATAATATTTCTTTATCATCTAAAGTTGAATACATAGACATTCCTTCAACTTGAACAGGTGTTATGATAAAACTTCTGATTAGTGCGACCACTATTACAATTACTATATATGGTAAGGTACTTTTAAAAAAGCCACTTGCCATTTGTTTAGCTGTTTTTTTAGGTGTTTCTGGTTCCATTATTTTTCCCCCTTTATATGAAAAAATAAGGTCTTAACGGCCTTATTTTCTTTCTTTGATTTTTGCTTGTCCTTTAAGGTCACGTAAATAGTTAAGTTTAGCTCTTCTAACTTTACCTTTTCTAATTACTTCTACGCTATCAACCTTTGGTGAGCTATATGGAAAAGTTCTTTCTACACCAATACCACTTGATTTTTTTCTAACAGTGTAGTTTTTACTTACTCCACTACCTTTGATAGCTATTACGATTCCTTCGAACGCTTGAATTCTTTCACGTTTTCCTTCGATGATACGAACGTTTACTTTAATAGTATCACCAACGCGAAATTCTGGTAGGTCTGTTCTGATTTGTTTTTGAGTTATTTTATCTACCAAATTCATACTATCACTCCTTTGCATAAATCTATGTTCATAAATTTATATCCAGCGGAACACGACATGTAAAATTGTATCATATTTTTTTAATTTGTTCAAGTAGGTCAAAGTTTATTTTCTATAATCAAATTATATGCGAAGTAAGGAAATAATAATTCTCTTTTAGCTAGGTTATATAGTTTAATAATATTTATGATTTTTTCTTCATTTGTTTTACCATTAACGATATTTTGCTTGTACTGTTTATATATTTGAATTTCATCATAGGTTAAAAATTCATAATCAAAAGAAGAATTTGTTACTGATAAAATATAGTTTACTCTTTCTTTAATGTTTAAAATTTTCCCATTCATGTTAAAGTTCTCATCTTCTAGGTTTTTTTATTCTTTCTCTGATTTTATATCAGATGATTTTATAATTTCTATAAGTTCTTTTATAATATTAGAATTAGCTTTTGTTTTATGTTTTAGTAAATTTTCTATCATTATCTTGACTTTCCTGCTGATTTAGTGTTTTGTTTGGTAAGTGCATTTAATTTATCTTTTAATTCTAATTCGACCATGCCAACTTTTTTAAGTAAGTTTTTGATATATTTTTTGTCTAAGAATTTAGAGTATTTATTCATGATGATGTTTTTATATCTAGTAACATCATCAATTACTAATTCTAAGTTTTCTGGATCTTCATCATCATCATCAATTACGGTAAATAGAAATGTGAGATATGTATCTAATTTGTGTTTTGTTTTTCTTTTTAAGACATTTTCAATTAATGAAGGTTCAACTAGGACTAATCTACTGACTTCAACACCTTCATAAGGAACGTTATTTTGAGGCCTTATTTTGAAACCATGAAGTCTATTATAATCTATATATCCATATACTATTTCATTATTATCTTTATCACATATGTAATATCTCTCATCCATTGTTCTCACCTTCTAATAAATCTGGTCTACGTTCCTTGGTTTTTTTATAAGCTTCTTCTTCTCTATATTTTTTAATGTTGGCGTGATGTCCTGATAGTAATACATCTGGAACTTTCATACCTCTAAAGTCTACTGGTTTAGTATAGACTGGATAATCTAATAAATTATTATTGAATGAGTCATTTAGATGAGACTCTTTTTCTATTACCCCATCTATTAGTCTAACTACGCTATCTGTTATAACCATACTAGCTAATTCACCACCTGTTAGGACATAATCGCCTATGCTTAGTTCTAAATCAGCTAATGTTCTAATTCTTTCATCAAATCCTTCATAATGTCCACATATTAAGATTAAATGTTTTTCTTTTGAAAGGTCATAAGCTAGCTTTTGTTTATAGGTTTTACCTTGCGGTGTCATTAATATTACTTTAGTGTTTGTTTGTTTTAAATCATCTACAGCATCAAAGATGGGCTGTGGCATTAACACCATGCCTCTACCACCACCAAAACCATAGTCATCAACTTTTTTATGTGGGTCTTTACTATAATTTCTAATGTCGTGAATTTGGATATCAACTAAGTTATTTTGAATGGCTCTTTTGATAATTGAGGTTGTTAGAAAGCCTTCAAACATTTCTGGGAAGATGGTTAATATATCAATCTTCATCTATTAATCCTTTGATTAAGTTTAGTTTGATATCTTCATTAATTTCTTTGACAAATTCATCGACATAAGGGATTAAATATTGTTTTTTTCCTTTGACTACTAGTAATTCACCACTACCACCTTTTATAATATTTTCTAGTGTTCCTATATATTTATCATTATTATATACTTTTTTACCATATAAATCTTCATTTAAAAAACCTGGAAATTTATACTCGTCTTTATTTATATAAACTTTACTTCCTTTGAATTTTAAAACATCATTAATGTCATTATATCCTTCAAAAGTAACCATGTCATAATTTTTGTGTTTTCTATATGTTTTAATTTTTAATTTTTCATTATTTATATATAGGTTATTATTTGGTTTAAAAACTATATTTTTATATTTAAAATTAGAGATGATGCGGGTTTCCCCTTTAATGCCATGGGTATTTACTAAATTACCAATATATAGCATTTTCATCACCTCTTTATTAATTCATATAAAATTATACTTGTGGCTACACCAACATTTAAGCTTTCACATTTTTTATTCATAGGAATATATAAATAATCATCACATAAGTCTAGTAATTTTTTACTAACACCTTGTCCTTCATTGCCCATTATTATAGCAAATTTTGATATTTTTTCAAGATTTTTTATATTTTTACCATTTGTTACTTTAGTTCCATATATAGGAATTTTTCCTTTTATTTCTTTGATAAATTCTTCTAAGTTTCTTTTGACAATATTTGTTTTAAAAATCATTCCTTGTGATGCTCTTATGGTTTTATCACTATATGGGTCTGCACATTTATCATTAATGATTATAGTGTCTACGTTAAAGGCTACGCCACTTCTTATTATGGTGCCTAGATTACCTGGGTCTTGCACACCATCCAATAGTAATAAATGGTTGCCTTTTAATTTGGTTTCTTTTATTTCACATATGCCGATGATACCAACTGGCGTTTCTACACTACTTAAATATTTTAAAACGTTTTTTGTTATATAGTTTGTTTTAATATCTAATTTAAAGTTACAATTTTCTAAAAGTAGTAATTCTTTTAGGTATCCACTTTCATAGGCTTCTTTGACTAAGTGTGCACCTTCTATTAAGAAAAGTTTCTGTTTATCACGTTGTTTTTTTGTTTTTAATTTTGATAATTCTTTTATCTTGGGATTATTTATTGATGAATACAGCATATTTACACCTACTTTTAATCATCTTGCGATTTATCATATTTAAAAGAAAATTTGCCATTACTATAATATATTTGTACAACATTAGATGTATCAATTGGTTCATCTGTTTTGGGATTTTTTATTTCTTTGGCTTCAAGATAACCTTCATCTTGAAGTTCAGCGATACTTACTTCACATGATATTGTTTCACATTTTGTCCATTTATAGATATCTGCACTGACATAGTTATTAGCCGCTCTTTCAAAACTTTGTATTTGCTTTTCATAGGCTTGTTCGGCACTTTCTAAAATTGTTCTTTGAACAATTGGAACAGTGATAACAGCAATAATTCCTAAAATAATAATTACACCTAATAATTCAACTAATGTAAACCCTTTTTTCATTTTAACACCTACAATAAATTATAAATTAGCCTTTTAATTTAGTCAAGTTATTTAAAGTAATCGCCTAAAAATATTTAGTGATTGTCTAAGTTAAACTAATTTTATTAAGGCAAGATGTTTTTTTTCAATTTCTTTTAAATTTTCTTTAATTTTGCCCTGACATTCATCATAGTATTTATATTTAGAAAGTGTATTTAGATAATCATTTATTTTATTTAGGTGATAATCTGATGATGTTTCTTTATATTTATTAATATAGATATATATAAGTTCTTCATAAGCTTGAACAATGCCACCATCTTTAGCTTTTTTAAAATATTTAATAGCTTTATCTATGTTTTTTTCGGTAGATGATTCATGATTTCCATTTAGGTAAAAATATTTGGCTAGGTTATAATAAGCCCAGCTATCTAAAATATTTAATGGTACTTCAGTGGCAAGATTATAATATTTAAAAGCTTCTTTCATATCTTTTTCACAGGCAATACCTAGCCTATAATATTCTCCCATTTTATTACAAGCCCAGCTTTCTTCTTTTTGGGCGCTATACGAAAAATATTTAAAGGCTTTTTTATAATCTTTTTTACTTTCATATATTTTTCCTAGGTTATTATAAGCATAAACATATTCATTACTGGCAGCCTTTTTAAAGTATTCTATGGCTTTGGCTTCACTTTGATTTTCATTTGGTACTAAACCTTTTAAATAGCAAACTCCAATTGTGTTTATGGCTGCTACACTACCAACTTTTTCGGCTTTTTTTAAATAATACCAAGCAAGCTTTAAATCATCTTTGGACAAATCGCCAATTTTCTTTTGATAAATCATTTGAGCTATTAACCAGCATGCTCTTGGGTGATTTTTTTCAGCAGCAATTTTAAAGTATTCATAACTTTTTATATATCTAGGATATCCTACCATTTGACCAGTATATTCCATTTCTCCCATTTCATAACATGCATATGGGTTTTTTTCTTTAACTAAGGTTTTTAAAGAATGGGTATAGTTAATTCCATCTTGCATTTGTAGTTTTAAAAATTTTTCTAGTTCTGATACAGATATATTAGTCCTATTTAAGATATTTTCGATGATTTCTTTTTGAGATGTTTCAGTATATACTGGTTGTTTTTTTTCTAAGACTATATATATAAGAATATCACATAGTGCTTCATAAATATTATTTTTCTCTATTTGGTTATAAATATTTTCGGTAAAAGTATCTGGAACTGTTTGGTCATTTTTAGCTAGGTTATATAATTCTAAAGATAATTTTGATAAAATTTTATGTGTTTTTGTTTGAATAATTATTTGTTCATGGGACATATTTGAATAAACTATACCATCTAATATAGTCATTAATCCTAATATTACATTATCAAATATTTCTTTTTTTTCTTTATAATGTTTTTTATATGTTATATATTTTTGCCTAAATTCACTTCCAATTGACCTATATCCTATGCAGTAATTATTTATTGTAGAGTCACTGACATCATCAACATCAAACAAGGTATAAAAAACTTCAGTTTGGTTAGCAAAGCTTTTATTTTGGGCAAGTTCTTTAATTATTCTACATAAATTACCTAAAGATAATTGGTTTTGATTATTATTCATTTTTATAAAGTTTTTTTTCATAATTCATCACTGTTTTTATTATAGCACACTTTTGAGCAAAATGTGTGGATTTTAATTGTTTTTGTGGAATACACATATTATACTTTTTTAAAAATAATTATTATAATGTACTAGAAGGGAGTTTTTATATGACAAAATTAAAAAGTTTTTTTAAAAATTATAAGACAATGATTTTGCTTATTTTAGCAATGATTATTGGTGCGATATGCGGACTTATATTTAAAGAAGATGCGACAATTGTTAAACCTTTAGGGGATTTGTTTTTAAATTTAATGTTTGTTATTATTGTACCATTAGTATTTTTGACAATTGCTTTGGCGGTAGCTAAGGTTAAACATCCAAAAAGACTTGGAAAAATTATGGTTTCAACTGTGGTTATATTTTTAATTACTTCAGTTATTGCTGTTTTGATTGGTTTTGCAAGTACTTATTTTGTAAATTTGGTTGATGCGGGTGACAGTTCAGCTATCAAAGAATTATTTGATGGCGAGGTTGCTAGTGATACTGATTTGAATTTTTTAGAAAGAACTGTTCAGTTAATAAGTGTGGATGATTTTACAGGATTACTTTCTAAGGAAAATGTAGTGGCTTTACTTGTATGTGCATTAATTGTTGGATTTTCAATGAGAATGAGTGGTGATAAAGCTGAGCCTCTTTTAAGGGTTATGGAAAGTGCTCATAGTGTAGTATTTAATTTTATTAAAATAACTATGTATTATGCACCTATTGGTATTGGATGTTATTTTGCCTCATATGTCGGTACATTTGGCGCTAGTATTGCGGCAGGGTTTTTAAGAGTTACTATTTTATATGCTTTGGTAGCATTAGCTTATTATGTTATTATGTATAGTTTGTATGCTTTTATTTCAGGTGGAAAAAAAGGTGTGCAGGTTTGGTGGAAGAATATTTTACCATCAACATTTACTGCTTTAGCTACATGTTCTTCGGCAGCATGTATTCCTATTAATATTGATTCAGCTAAAAAAATGAATGTATCTGAAGATGTCGCTGATACGACTATTTCACTTGCTACTAATTTGCATCAAGACGGTTCAATGATTGGTAGTGTATTTAAGATTATGTTTTTAGTTTGTTTATTTGGAACTAATATTTCTAATCCTGGAACAGTAACTCAAATATTGGTAACCGCTTTAGTGGCTTCTGTTTTAATTAGTGCAGTACCTATTGGTGGAGGTACTATTAGTGAGATGGTTATTATTTCTATGCTTGGTTATCCAGTAGCAGCTTTACCAGTTTTAACAATGATTGCGACAGTTATTGATGCACCAGCAACCGCATTAAATGCAGTTGGTGATACTAGTTGTTCATTACTTGTTTCTAGAGTTGTTGATGGTAAAGGATGGGTTAGTGCAAATCATGAAAATGTTATGGAAGCTCAAGCTGAAATTAAAGAAAAACCCAAAAAGAAAAAAAGTAAAAAACATTCGAGTTAAATTTTCGAATGTTTTTTATATTGAACTTTAATATAAATTATTAAATAATTCTTTTGAGTAAAAGTTTCTTTTACCAATTATTTGGCTTATACAAACAAAATAAGGTAATATTTTTGAAAATTATTTTTTAATATTACTTGTTGTTTTAATTATTTAATGTTTTGATTTCCTCTAAACTTAGACCAGTTGCTTTTGAAATATCTTCATCACTCATTTTCATATTAAGTAAATTTTTAGCTATTTCAATTTTATTTTCTTTAATTCCAAGTGTTTTGCCTTCTTTAATTCCAAGTGTTTTACCAAGAGATTCTCCTTCTTTTTTCGCATCTTCTAATTCATTATACTTAACTAAATCATCAAACAATTCTT
>CALVIB010000036.1 GCA_944329375.1 uncultured Bacilli bacterium
ATTCTTAACTGGAATTTTATGTAAGACTAAATTCTCGTATAACATATTGAAACTGGAATTTACTTTTTCAGTTTACATTTTTCATACATTTTATTGACCATAATTTAACTCATTTACAATGGATTGATAATTTTTTCAAAATATTACCTTTATATTAATAAAGTACATCCTTTAAATATAATCCCTCAGGATTAGCTGTCTTACCAGCTTTTCTTCTATCTTGAGCATTTAAAATATCAATTATATCCTCACTCTTACGCTTACCTTCACCAATTTCAATTAAAGTACCTATCATATTCCTCACTTGATAACGCATAAAACCAGTTCCTAAAAAGCTAAGTGTAATCTTATTAACATTCTTTAGTTCTCTAGTTAGTCTAGTTTGAACGATAGTTCTAATATAATCTTCCTTTTCCTCATCAGTTTTAGTAAAAGATTTAAAATTATGAGTACCCTCTAAATACTTCAAAGCTCTTTCCATCTCTACTACATCCAACTTCTTATTATACTGATAAATATAATCTTTCTCAATTGGATTATATTCCCCCATGTTAATAATATAAATATATTCCTTAGCCTTCGCATTAAATCTCGCATGAAAATCATCAGCCACAATCTCCGCATTTTTAATATAAATATCATCAGGAAGTAAACTATTAAGACCATCTTTTAACTTTTCAGGTGTTATGTGTTTAATATCCAAATCAAAATGTGCCTTTTGATTAAAAGCATGTACTCCCGCATCCGTTCTACCAGAAGCATGAACACTAACTTTTTTATGACCATTAATCGTTTTTAAAGCTTTTTCTAATTCCCCTTGAACAGTTCTTTCCTTAGGTTGCTTTTGATATCCCTTATATTTAGAACCATCATAAGCAAATGTTATCAAGTATCTCATAATTATTCCTCCTACTACAAGACTTATATTATTGTAACACAAATCTTTATTATTTAACAAACCTGTATATATCCTTCATCAAATCATTAATATCATCACGGTAACCCATATTAATACCTTTCCTATTTTTAACTAAATTAGTAAATCTAATAATATCAGGTTCATCAATATTACATTTATCCAACAATTTTTTATTAGTAAACAAATCAAACTTATTTTCCTTAAAAATAACTTCATTATCTAATCCTATTACCTCATCAGCTAATTCTAATGCGATATCCGTATCACTAGTTGCAATTATAATTGTCTTACCATACTTTAATTTCATCATTCTAAATAACTTTATCATATTTTTTTTACTTTCATAATCTAAATTAATAAATGGTTCATCTAAAATAAATACCTTAAACTTCTGTGAAAGTAAAATAGCTAAAGCAAGCTTCTTTTGTTCCCCTTTACTTAACTCAAAAGGAGACCTATATAAAAAACTCTCATCTAAACCAACCATTTTCAAAGCCATAATAACCTGTTTGTCACTTTTTATCTTTTTCTTTTTTAAATAAAATAAAATTTCTTCATAAATAGTATTAAACATGAAATAATAATTTTGTCTTAAAAATCCTATTTTATTTAAAGAAACACCATCTCTAATAATATTTCCGTTATAATCACTAATATTCCCATTAATTAAAGATAATAATAAACTTTTACCACTTCCAGATTCTCCTACAATAAAAGTAATCTTACCTTCCTTAATTCTAAAAGACAAATCATTCAAATTACCATAACTAACACTTTCAAATCTTATTTCCATAAATCGTCCACCAGTTTTTTCTCATCAAAATACTCTTTATCAATTAAATCATAAAACCTAAGTTTATTAGATAAATTAATTATAAAAGGTAAACCCAAATCATACTTTTCAAAAAACTCCTCATTTTCCAAAACCTTCCTTTTACCACCTTTTAATAAAACATGACCCTCACCAATAATAAATATCTCATCAGAAACCATCATATCATTAAAATCATTAGTAAAATTAATTATGGTTATTGAAAGTTTTTTTAGTTTTCTTAAAATATATATTCTTGTTTTCTTATCAATTCCCTCAAAATAATTATCTAAAACTAATATCTTAGGTTCTTTTAAAAGTGCGAGTCCTAAGCCAACCAACTTTTTATCTTTTAAACAAATATCATCAAAATTCCTATTTAAAACCTTATCAAACTTAAATTCTTTAGAAACCTCTAAAACCCTATCACTAATTTCTTTCTTATCTAACCCTTTTAAACTATTAATTAAAATATTCATAACATATCCATCATAATCTAAATCATCAGAAATAAAATAAATATCCTTCTTAGTTAAACCTTTACCAAAAATTAATGATTTACTTTTATATTTACCGGATATGATTTTAGCAAGCACCGATTTACCACTACCATTTTTACCATAGATAGTAACAAAACTTCCTTTTGAAATACTTAAATTTAAATTATCAAAAACCTTTATATTTCCATAATTAAAACTTAAATTTTTAATTTCAATAGCCTGCATACAAAATCACCACGAAAATTATTATAGTATATTTAATTTCACTTTACAATAAATTTACTTTAATGTTTTTACTTTTTTTAAAATATATTCGTCTAAAGTTAAACCACTATCTTTAATTTCCTTCGCCAGTTTACTAGAGCCAACATATCTAAAATGCCATGGTTCATAACGATAACCATGAATATCCTCTTTATTTTTAGGATACCTTAAAATAAATCCATACTTATATGAATTTTCAAAAAGCCACTTTAAAGATTCTTCATTACCAGTAGGGTCTTCCTCGTACTTTCCATTGATAAAAATACTGACATCTATCCCAAGACCAGTATGGTGCTCTGAAGTTCCAGGCATAGCAACCCTCTTATAAGCAATATTCCCCTCTTTTTCTAAATAATATTCTAAAATTTCTTTTTGTTTTTTTAAACTTCTATACCCAGAATTTACAATTACCTTTTCATTATCAAATAATTTATTAACATCATCAAGCATTTTAATCAAAGATAATCCAGCTGTTCTTTCCATATATACATCTTCAGAAATGTTCTTTTTACCAACGTTTATCAAATCTATTTTTAATTTATCTTTCAAAGGATTCTCTTTATTTACTAAAATTAAATAATTCATTTTTTCACTTTTTTTTACATACATTAACCATCACATCCAAAGTTTTAACAATTGCTTCTATATTATCATTAATTATTTTACTATAAACATTTTTAAATTTTTCACTTCCACCAATATCAAAATCCATAAACTGTGAAAGTGGTGTTGCTCTAACCCCTCCAAGTTCAACTAACAAAGTAATAGGAAATAAACTTTTTAATTTAGAGTCCATCGTCGTATAAATCTCTAAACCATCTAATTTATAACCTACCTCATCTGCATAAACCTTCGCAACTTTATAATTATCATCTTCATTAGTTAAATTAACCCATGGATTTTTTTCTTTCGCATCACCTAAATAATAAACAATATTCCCACAGCTATGATAAATAAATGAACCTATATAATCATACTTATTTTTTATCTCATTATAAAAATTTAATAAAGCTTCATTTTCCTTTTCAATTTCTCCTTTTTTAAAATATGGACACCCTAAAGGCCCTAATTTATCCCTTCTAATATTATTTAAATGTAAATTCGCATATATTTTTTCTCCATTACTAACCCTATCAATAAAAGAACTACTCTCTATATTACTATTTAAATCAACACCCCTACCATTACTAGACCAATTAATCATACATCCCATAGGTAAATCATTTTTTTTAAATAAATCTATCAAATATTCCTTTAATTCTTTATGTTTATCATCTAATATATCTGGAGTTGCATGTCTAAACATCATTTGTTGTAATTTATAATCTCTATTACCATACTTATTCGCATAATCTCCCTCAATATAACTATTTCTATAATAAGTTAAACAATATGTTTGCTCTTCTTCTAAGGAAATATCTCTAGGAATCAAACTTCTAATCGCACTTGTCACAATTATTGTACCTTCTGGATTTACTATTGGAATAAAATGAATTGTATATAAATTCTCATCAATTTCCACTTCTTTTTTAGAAAGTTTCTCCATAAATCTAATCACAAAAACATTACTAATAAGCTCCGCACTATGCGTTCCTCCAGTAATAATTACATGATACTTACCATGACCATAAACATAATAATTAATAGGATAACCAAAATAAGTATATCCAATTGACTTTTCTTTTTTTATAAAATTACTATCAAGACTATCCAATATATCATTCATCTCATCATAATCTAATATTTTTCCCATATAAATCCCCCTTAATTATATCATACGCCAAAGAAAAAGTTAAATCACTTAAAGACTTAACTCCTTTTACCATTTTGAATTTTATAACTAATCTTTAACAGTAACTTTCTAGGAACAAACCTAATTAAAAATATTCCTAATTTCATCTTAAAACCAGGTATTATAATTAACTTTTCATCAAACATTTTTTTAATACCATACCTAGCCACATCAATACTTTTCATTCCTTTAATAGAAAAATGTACTCTAGCCACCTTATTAAATTCAGTATCTACGGGTCCAGGACATAAAACACTAATAGAAACATTACTATTATCTCTTCTAAGTTCTTCATAAATACCTAAAGTTAAACTAACAACATAATTTTTAGTCGCATAATAACTAGCCATCAAAGGCCCAGCCATAAACCCAGCCGAAGACGCTACATTCAAAATATAACCTCTATCTTTCTTCTTAAAATCTTTTAAAAATAACTTAGTAAGTAAATGAAGTGACTTAATATTTAAATCGATCATATCTAATTCTTTATCTAAATTAGTATCACTAAACTCCCCAAATACCCCAAAACCAGCATTATTAATTAAAATATCAATGTCTTCTTTTTTTACCTCATTATATAATTCCATACAATTATAAGTACTTGAAATATCTTTAACAATATAACTAGCCTTATCCCCTAACTCTTTAACTAACTTTTCTAACCTTGTCTTTCTTCTGGCTACAAGTATTACTTCATACCCCTCAGAAACTAAATATCTAGCCATATCAGCTCCCATTCCTGAAGAAGCTCCTGTTATTAATGCCTTCATGTAAATCACCTTAAAAACATTATATAATAAGAAATATTCTTTGTAAACTAAAAGCCATAATTAATCATCATATATAACTACATTATCCACAATAAATTTTATAAGTCCAGGAGAAGAATTAAGCAAAAAATTTTGTGTAAATAAAACTTCCATAACTTCAGATTTTTCTCCAAGTTGATAAAATCCCTCAGCTTCAATATCATCAATTTCATCAGAAGTAAGCGTTTCTATAAAATAAGGATTCTCATCTTCAATCTCTTTTAAAATTTCTAAAGTCTTCTTATTATCTCCTAATTTATAATATAAAAACATCTCTGAAACTAAAAAGAATAAATTTTTTTCATTATATTTTTTAATAAGTTTTTTTAATTTCTTCTCATCTTCAAAATAAGCATAAATAGCTGCGAGTGTATATCTAGCTCCTAAATTATCATGCTCATTAAGTTTAATTATTTCTTCTAACTCTTTTTTAGCTAAATTAATCTTACCATATTGTAATAGCACCAAAGCTCTTTGATGTAAAGCTCTCATATATGGTCTAGTTTCCCATATTCCATAAAAATGTCCTATTTCATCAAAATAACCTTCTTTTTTTAATCTTTCTTTTTCTCTAGTAATAACCTTATCTAATTCAGTTAAAACATCTTCTCCATCATGTTCAAAAGGAATTAAAAACAAATATGGTTCAATATAATCAGGACAAATCTTAATAGCTTCTTTAGCTAACTTTATTGCTTTTTTCTCACTTTTAACCTCTACTGCTTCACTAAACTTTTCCATAGCCTTATCTAAAGGAGTATCTTCAATATCTAAAGTCCCTCCATTATATTGACTAAAAAAATCAGCCATCAATTCATTAATATTATCTTCTGTAACATTCTTATCTTCCATAAACTTATCCATCTTACTATAAATTTTTTCAAAATCGTTTTTCAAACAAACACCTCTTTCAAAAACAGAATACAATAATTTATAAAATAACACAAATTCTTTTGACATAATAGTTAAAATAATTTAATATAATAATAAAGAAAGGAAAATCATTATGTATAACCAAAACTCTATAATTTTATTTAATACTATTTTAAATAATCCCAAAAAGCTAAAATCATTACCACTTAATCTAATTTCCGATATTGATTTTATTGAAAAATATTACATAATTTTAAAAGATGAAATAAAACCATACATCCCAGCTAAAACCTATGAAACCTTAAAACATAGAGAAATTATCTTTAAAAACAAAAACGAAGAAAAGCCAAAAAATAAACCTAATATAACTTTAGAAAATGAACTAGAAATAATGCATAACCTTCTAACTGATTTAAGCACCATAAATTTATTACCAACTGATGAAAAATATAATAATAACTTTTTAGAATTTTTATACATTATATGGGGTGATGAATTAGAAAACTATATTCCCTACGAAATGTTTGAAGAATTAAAAAACGAAAAATTAATGAAAGAATACCATCAAAGCCATGAAGAAGAACAAGAAAACTGGGCTAAAGAAGTTAATCAAAAAATAAAATTGCTATCAAAATGATAACAATTTTTATTTACTCCTACCAATATCATCATGTTTAAAATCCTTAATACCTTCTTCAAATCTACCAATTTCATCATCAGACATATTTAAAAAACCTTCATAAATATTACCAATAGTATCATTAAGACTCTTATCCATTTTTAACCTAGTTATAAAATCTTGAATTTTTGCAAGTTCTTCTAAAGTTAATCCTTTGAGTGAATTAGCAATATTATTTCTAGCAATTGTTTTTTTACCAAGTCCCCTACTTCTTCTTTTAACTTTTTTAGCCGCTTTTGGAACTTCCTGACTAACCACATCATTAATAACAGAACTATCAGAAATATCATTCTCTATTAAAGTTTCTTTTAAAGATTCATCTAAAACATCACTATTTTCAACTTCAATATCTACATAAGGTACCATAGCTTCTAATTCTTCATCTGAAGGAAAAAGATACTCAACATCTTCAACAACCGTATCTCTTTGTAAAGCATTTATTATATCATCTAAAATTTTTTGACCATCTAAAAGTAATTCATTCTTCTTTACAGGGTCATTCATATCCATTCTAAGTTTCTCAATTTGTTTTTTTATAGTTACCAATCTATTTTTCAAATTAGTGTCAATCTTTTTATCACGGTTACTTTTTTTAATTTCTAACCCAACAATACATAAAACTTTTTCTTTAAGTTTAATAGTAAATATTCTTACTTGAAAACCTTTAAATTCTAAAACTTTTTGTGGAAAGTCTGCACCAATATAATACTTGACTTTTGTAGTATCACTCATATTCAAACCATTTAACATATTGTCTAAAGTATTTTTTACTTCACCATAAATTTCTATTGGAACTTTATCTAAATCAATTTTAAAATAAGCTTTACCTGTTGGCGTTTTAGCAAATATTACCTTAAAACCATTATCGTTTTGATTATGTATTAATTCATTATGCACATCTAAATAATGAACACATATATAATACTTCTTTAATAAAGTCAAAATTTCAGAAGAAAGATTATCCTTTTCTGTTTCGCTATTAAGTTTTCTCAAAATATTAATATTTTCAGCCAAAGTATCACATATCTTATTAATAGCCACATCAGCATTATAACTATCTAAAGATGGCAAAACACTTTCAACCTCATCCAATGATACTTTTTCTATTTTAAAAACATAAGCTTTAACTTCTTCATCTGTCATATTACCACCTATAATATTTATATCATTTATTAAATCAAAAAGCAAACAACTTAAAAAATAAAAAGTGTTAATACTTTCTATTTTAATTTTTGAACATCTTCAATTGTTAGACCAGTCGCTTTTGAAATATCTTCATCACTCATTTTCATATTAAGTAAATTTTTAGCTATTTCAATTTTATTTTCTTTAATTCCAATTGTTTTACCAAGAGATTCTCCTTCTTTTTTCGCATCTTCTAATTCATTATACTTAACTAAATCATCAAACAATTCTT
>CALVIB010000037.1 GCA_944329375.1 uncultured Bacilli bacterium
ATCATATAGAATGGTCAAAACTTATGAATAATTACAAAAATATAGCAGAAGAAATAATTTTAAAAGAACTAATTTATGTAGAAAATGTGTGAGTACATCATCACATATTTTGTCTGGCAAGCACTGAATTTGTACTCCCGTACAAATTCTATTATGGGAATCCCCATACCCTTGAATTTTAGAAAGGAGGCCTTAAATTATGAGAATGAGAAATAATAAAGTTAATGTATTTTTAAGTGATGATGAAAAATTTATTTTAAAAAGAGATTCTTCAAAATTAAACTTATCTCAATCTGAATATATTAGAAATTTAATTATAGGATATGAAGTTAAAAATCCAGAAGTTAAAGAAGAAACAAAAAATAGTATCGATGAATATATTATAGAAAAAATTCTTAAAACATTAGAAGAAAATATCAATTGTTTAATCAAAGTAAAAAATAAATTTCATTATCTAGGTTATTTTGAAAATGAACAAGTAATTGGAACTAAAATAGAAGCTTTAAAAATACAAAACAGTGAGATAAAAGAATATTTATCATCTATTACAAACGATAAAGACAATGCCGACTAAGCATTGTCTTTATAATTTATATATTTAAAAATTGTAAGTTGAGATGACATTTCCTTCTTCATCATAAATAGTTGAATCTACATTTGCCATATATAAAACTTGAAAGTCTGGATTATCAAGAGTATATCCTGCTTCGATAGCCCAATCAAATTCATTAATAACAGCTTGTTTAACAGTTACGTTATTGCTGTCATCAATTAGTTGACAGTTAATTCTAATCCAATTCTCATCATCATAAGCAACAATACAAACATTATTATTTTCAACAATTTGCTTTGAAACTTCTTTATGCTTACTTGTTATTATATATATCTTGCCATCATACATAATTGGATCTCCAAAAGGTCTGCAACTTGGCTTATCTCCTTTTACAGTGGCTAAATAATTAACTTGTGTATTTTCTTTTAAAAATTTAAATGTTTCATTCATATTACCTTTCTCCTTAAAAATTTTTTTCAATAACTTTGCCTAATTCTTCATACTTATTTGTATAAGAATGATCTGCGCCATTAATTACTTCAATTTTACAATTTGATATATTGTTTTCTAAATATTTTTTTACTATTTCAATAGGTTGAGTTAAAACACACTCATCAATATTTCCAAAAATAATTAAAACAGGAATATTTATGCTATTAAGGATTGGACTCTTACCATTTTCTCCATCACTATATCTAATAAAATCATTCTCTCCACCAGGTAAAAAATCATAATAATATGTCCCAGCCGCAATCTTACCATTAGCCATAACAGAGAAATCTATTAATTCTTGTTCTTTTCTTTCTTTTACAAACTTAGTAGCATCTTCTTTAGCTGTTTCATATTCTGATTTGCTTAAGAATTTTTTACCTTCAGAAGGAATATCACAAGGTGCTAATAAAACTATTTTATTTATACTATCATCTTTCTTTTTATTGTAATAATATAAGACCTTATTACAGCCATAGCTATGTCCCTCTAACGTTATTTCGCTATAGCCTTTTTCCTTTGCCCAATTTATAACACCTTCAATATCTAATAAACAATCTTTGAACCTTTCTAAACTTCCACCTATAATAATAGAAGTGTCACTTTTCGAGAACTCTGAAATATAATCTTTGCCTCTATTATTGAAAGTTAAAAAAGCATAATTTTTGTTTGTATAAGTTTCTGCTAAAATGTCTAAAAATTTATTTTCATAGAAATTACCATTTAATCCGTGAACATGGATTACTATTTTATTTGTAATATCATTAGGTGCATATAATATACCAACTTGTTCTATACCATCAATAGAATTAATTCTGACTAATTCTTGTTTCATAAGATTTATTCTCCTCTCATTTTTAACACTTCAACTGCTTGCTCTCTATGTAATTCCTTAATTATTTCTATTTTATCTTTTGAGTATTTTGCTAACTCATCTATATTTGTTATCATTTCTGGGCAATAATTATCATTGCTATCTTGAAGTGTAGCAGCATAAACTACTTTTGAAAATTCTTCATATAAAATTGCTCCCATACACATCATACAAGGTTCACAAGATACATACATTGTTGCACCTTTTAAATCTCCATAAAGATTTTTATTTTTAGAAGCACTTTCTATTGCTTCTAATTCTGCGTGTGAATACATACTTGTTTCCATTAAAGTTTTATCATCACTTCTGCCAATAATTTTATTATCTTTAACTACAATAGCACCATAGGGATATTTGGCATTTTTACTAATTTCTATTGCCATATCTATATATTTTTCATCAATATTATTCATTAATCTCTTCTCCAATCTTTTTCAAAATTAGTCTTCCCAAGGTAGTTATTTTATAGCTAATATGTTCCCTTCTTCCATTATTTACTAATTTTACTTCTCTTTGCAATAAACCTGTATTGCATAAATTATTTAATGTGATTTGTTTGTAAGTTTCTTCATCTCTTTCATCTTCACTCATAGACATATAATAATTAGGTTTTAGAATATCAAATCCAAGTTTTGAAGTAACCTCTTTCATAGTTTCTGTTCCTGCAATGCTAACATCTGAATAAAATTTTAAATATAATATTTCATAATAGTCTAATTCACTTAATATCTTTAATATTCTTTCGCAATGAATTAAATTTTTTTCATCATTAGTTATAGCATTAACACATAGATTTCTATAATATTCTATTTTTTCATCATAAACATCATTTACTATATCGCGTAAACAATTATAGGTAAAAGTACCATATTTTTGATTTTCAAATTTTAATTTTAATTTTTCCAATGAAAATTTTGTTTTTTCTAATTCATCACTTAAATCTGAAATAAATTTTACAATTCTATCTTCCCTTTGATTAGGAATAACATTTTGAACTATTTCAGACATTAACCCACCTGCTACAGGAATTATTCCAACTGCTGCAGAAATCCCAGAAACAATAATATCCGTTGAATTAGTATTTAAATCTTTCTTATCCATAATACATCGCTCCAATCGCTTAAAATTACGTAAATATTTCAATAAAATTATACTATATTTAGTAAAAAATAGCCATAATCCCACTTGAAATTTTTATTAATATTATATATAATTTATTTATCAGAGAGATTTAATCATTCTTGGGAGCATTATTTTTCGTAAACGTGTATAGTTAAGGCTCCATTTAATAACTAAAAGAGCTTAGCCTAAGTACTAAGTTCTTTTTTATTTCTCCCGTAATCAGTTTGAAATAATTATAGTTTAGAGGATGATTAATTTATCTTAGTTATAAAACTTATGTTTTTATATGATTACTCATGTATTTTAAAGTGTTAAAAATAGAAGTTATTTCCCAAATTTGAATAAAAAAAAGATAGTTAAATTAGCTATCTTATAATGCCTTTTTCTTTTGAAGAGATTAAAATAACCTTCTTTTTATCTTTCCCATCACTAAATTTCCATTTCATTGGAATAACATCTTTAAGGGCTTCTTTAATAGAAATGGTTGGTCTTGATTGCTTAAAAAATTCCTTTGGAAAGTTATTATTTTTTTTCACTCACCATCACTCCTATCTTAATAAGATTATACTAAAAAAAGCTAATAAATTCAACGGAAAAAGTTTAAAGTAGTATAACATAATTAATATTTTATTGTCAATTTAATCTAACTCGTTTGCAAATTATCATTAACAACTACGAGCTTATCTGCCTTTGAAAGAAAAATAATTATTTTTATTAATTCAACTAATAAATCATCTGAAATTCTTCCAAAGACATAGTAGTCTAATTTGTTTTTATCAAAATAAAATAATTTATCAGCTTTAATGTAAGATGGTTTGGCAAATTTTTTTGTTTTACCATTTTTATTAAATTCCACAACTTCTACATTTTCCATATATGATAGTTTTTTCTTTCTTTGCTTTTCACTTTTAAAACTTGAAATAACAGTTGTAACCATAGTATAATCTAATCCACAAATACTATCAGGATTATCATCTATCACAACAAATGAATGCCGGCCAATTTCTTTCCTGTTTTCAGCAATATATTTGTTTACCACAATGATATCTCCTACTTTACACATAATATTACTCTCCTTCCTTTTTGAGTATTTTATTAACTTTTTAACCACCTTTCATAAATTAATATATGACAAAAATTTTTAAATTCCTTTTAAATGCACAAAAAAAGTAAATCCAATAGTGAATTTACTTTGAAAATAATATTTTTTCTGATTTATACTGTTTGATAATATAATATAAGACAATAGCTATATAAACAAAGCTTGAGATAATCATTAAGGCAATATTTAACCAGTTCACGTTACCGGCATTAATATCAGTAAAGATTAATGAGTAATTTAAAAATGGCACTATAGATAATAATGGAGTTGCCCCAACACTAATCATGAAAGCAATCATACCCGGGAATAGTGATACGAATGTTAGTGGAGTTAAAGCACTTTGAGCTTCTTTAAATGTTTTAGAGGTGCTGGCAATAGAAATACATAGTCCACTAATAAAGAATGAATAAACAATGATGATAATGAATGCCATAACTACCGTAAATGGTGAGAACATAATGTCTAAGCCTTCATATATTGAAAAGGCGCCTTTGGCAATAACTAATGAAATGATAGCTAGAATGAAACTTATCACACCGGTTATGATTGATGATAAGGTTACTGACAAAAATTTTCCTAAAATAATATCTTTACTCTTAATTGGGAATGTTAATAGAGTTTCTAGAGTTCCCCTTTCTTTTTCACCAGCTGTAGTGTCGGTAGCTGGATAAGTAGCAGATACGGTTATGGCCATGATGACGAATAGAAAGGCATAGTTTTTAATGAAATCAGCAAAGTAATTATCTTCTTCAATTGATTTTTCTTTGATGGTGATAATATTTAAAACACTACCGGCATCAATATTATTTTGGGTTAGATAAGTTTGCTGTAAGTAACTTTTATAAGTATTAAAATACTGCTCGGTTAGGCTTTTAGCATAAACACTATTATCTGATGAGTCAATGTTTAAGGTGTACTGATTAGCTTTTTTAGTTACATAAAGATTTATTTCACCATTTTTATATTTTTCTTTAAGTTCTTTTTCGTTTCCTTCAACCACTTTGATATCCATTTGTTTTGCTATACTCTTCTCTTCTTTGGACAAGCTATAGGCAAAACCAATTTTATTATATTCTGAAGTATCTTTTTCAGTTTGAGCTTCGAATAAGGCAGACATACCAAGCATGATTAGAGGTATGAATACTGGAATGATTAACATCATGGATAGTGATTTTTTATCTCTAAATAGTTCTCTAAGTTCTTTTTTCAAGATATTCCATAAATTACTCTTCATTTGTTTTACCTCCAATCATTTGGAAAAAGGCATCTCTAAGGTTAGTGGTGTTGGTGTCTTCTTTTATTTTTGAAGGGGTGCCTGAGTTAATTACAACACCTTTATTGATCATGATTACTCTATCACAGATGTTTTCGGCTTCTTCCATGTAATGAGTTGAATAAAGGATGGTTTTTCCTCTAGCTTTTTCTTTTTTTATAAAGTCTAATATTATTTGGCTAGAGATGATGTCAAGTCCAGTTGTTGCTTCATCTAAAATATAATATTTAGGATCATGAACTAGGCATCTTGCAATATTAACTCTTTGAGTTTGGCCGGTTGAAAGATTACCAATTTTATTATTTAAGAAGTTTTGCATATCTAATATGTCAGTTATTTCTTTAATTCTCTTTTCGGTTTTTTGATTATCTATGCCGTAGATTTGGGCGCACATTTTAAGTAATTCATAAGCCGTTAGTGTATCATATAGTTTAGTGTTGCCAGATAAATAGGCAATGTTTTTTTTGATTTCTATTTCATTATTTTTATAGTTTAGGCCATCAAATTCAATGGTTCCTTCAGTTGGCTCTAGTATGCCGGCAATCATTCTAAGAAGGGTTGTTTTTCCAGCTCCATTAGGACCTAAAATGCCAATAATTTCACCGTCATGAGCTTCAAAGGTGATTCCTTTATCAGCATAAAATTCTTCTTTTTCTCGTTTGTTTTTTTGTTTGATAAATTTTTTTGTTAAGTTATTTGCTTTTATCATAAATACCTCCAAAAACATTTTATCATAACCACTATATATGTACTAGTAATTTTATTTATTTTGTGAAATTTTAATTAAAGTAACATATAATTAAATGGTGATTTGATGAATATAATTGATAAGAAGTTTAAAGAGCTTACAGATGATATAAAGGATAAAAGTGAGATTGAGATATTTTATCACATTAAAGAGCGTTTTTTACTTGTAAATGAAAAGACGAGACAGTCTTGTGAGAATTTTTTTAATAAGTTTTTATATTGGGGTAAGCTTGATATTAAAAATAAGGATTTTGAGTTTTTTGAATTAAAAGCAAAAACTTTAAAAAAACATATTGAGGATTTTATTTGGCTTTATGATAATTTATGTGATTATCAATCTAAGAAGGTGTTACTGGGGATTTTAGACAATTGGTACAACTGGAATTTTACTGATTTAGCTAGTGTATGTCAAAATTTATATGATGATTATTTTGATTTGGATTTGATACCAAAATGTGAAAATGAAGTGGTTGTGGATTTAGGAGCTTATATTGGTGATAGTGCTTTATCTTTTATAAATAATTATGGGGCTGATAGTTATAATAAGATTTACTGTTATGAGATAAATAAAGAAAATTTTGAATATTTAAAAACTAATTTGAAACCTTATGAAGATATAGATTTGAGATTAAAAGGCGTAGGAGCTGAAAATGGAACAATGTATTTAAAGGAAAATGGCGAGTTATCTTCTTGCCAGGTTAGTGATGATGGGGACATTCCAGTTCAAATGGTTAGATTAGATGATGATATAAAAGAAAAAATTACAATGATTAAAAGTGATATTGAAGGAGCTGAAAAAATGGCTTTGATGGGGGCTAAAGGTCATATTATGAATGAACACCCTAAGCTTTTGATTTCTATTTATCATAGTAATGATGATGTTTGGCAAATACCTAGAATGATTAAAGAGATGGATGATAGTTATAGATTTTATTTAAGGTATCATGGTGGAATGATCTATCCAACAGAAATTACTTTAATTGCACTTTAAAAACATACGTTTGGGCGTAAGTTTTTTGAATGGTTAAATTTGACATGATTTTTTAATTTATGTATAATATACTTATATTTTTAGGGGGAGTTT
>CALVIB010000038.1 GCA_944329375.1 uncultured Bacilli bacterium
GGTAGCGAGAGGGGGATTCGAACCCTCGACCCTACGGGTATGAACCGTATGCTCTAGCCAACTGAGCTATCTCGCCAAATGACAAAATAATTATAACAGAATAAAAAAGTTGTTTCAATAGTTTTTTTAAAAAAATTATTGCAATTTAAAATAAATCTTTATATAATTGTTACGTGGGTGATTTTATTGAAAAAAAAGTTAAAAGAGATAGATATGAATATTGATTATACTAATGAGTTAATTAGTGATTATAAAACAAAGCAGGATAATATTAAATTAAAACCCGTAAAATTTAGTCATACTTTAATATGTGGAACTATGGGCTCTATTATGTCTATATCTCTAGTAAAAGAGCCTTCACTTGATTTAATGATATTTTCTGGTATTGGTGGTTATGTTTTAGGAGCATTAGTACCATATATTGTAAAAAAAATTAGAATTGCTGATTTAGATTATCAAATATTCATAAATAAATCTATAATTAATGATTTAAATGCAGAAAAAACAAATATTTTACAAAAAAAATTATAAAATGAGTAAATTTATTTGTTTTTTTTTTGAAATTATTGTAAAAATGTTAAGAAAATGTTATATTTTACTTGTATATTAATATTGAACGGGGGGATTATTTGTGAATAATGATATACAAGCGCAGTTAGATGTAAAAAAAACTGGATTTCCATCCATTGATAGAAATCATGAAAAAAATTTTCTTTATGATGAAAAAGAACTACCTTTGATGACTATTTATGATTTTATCTATAAGAATAATAAGTTTTTCTTGGATAATTATGCTTTTGATTATTTAGGCGCGAGAATAACTTATAAACAGTTTTTTAATAATATTAATAAAACAGTTAAAGCTTTAGAAGAATATGGGGTTAAAAAAGGAGATTTTGTTACATTGATGTTACCAACTCAACCTGAGACTTTTTATTTAATATATGCTTTAAGTAGAATTGGAGCAGTGGCTAATTTGGTTGACCCTAGATATCCAGCAAATTATTTAGAGCATGCTATTAATAAGGTAGAATCTAAATTGGTTATTGCAACTACGGCAACTAATGATTCATTAATGAATGTTAAAAATAATACTTCATGTAAAGAGCTTATTATGGTTTCGCCTAGTAATTCAATTACTTTACTTGCTATTTTGAACAATTTAGATTTACTTAAAAATGCAAAAAATATGAAAAAAACAGAATTTGCAAAGAAATGCACACAGTGGAATCAATTTATTAAAGATGGTAAATTTGTTCAAGAAATTAAGCTTCCAGAGTATGAACAAAATAGAACAGTAGTAACCATTGGTACAGGGGGAACTACTGGTGAGCCAAAATTAGTTGAACTTACCAACGATACTATAAATGGTGCGGTATTTCAGTGTATGAATGCGAATTTTAATTTTAGACGTGAACATACTTGGTATGATTTGATGCCTGATTTTATTGCATTTGGTGTTGTTGATGGACTTCATTTGCCTTTAGCTAAAGGAATGGAAACTGTTTTGGAACCTCAACCTTCTATTGAAAGTATGATAAAAGCATTCAATAGAAGAAATAAGATGGGGAAACCAATTAATCATATGGCTGGTGGACCAAATTTTTATACAGAATTGATAAAAGATTCTAGAGCTCAAGATATTGATTTTTCTGGTTTTTATTCTCCAATATTAGGTGGTAAAAATATTAACGTAAATCATGAAAAATCAGTTAATGAATTTTTGAAAAATCATGGTGCACCTACTTGTTTAAGAGTTGGTTATGGTTTAACGGAGTGTGCGGGAGCAGCATCCGCTCCTGGGGATGAAAGATATGCGAAAGCACAGTCTGCTGGTTTGACCATGCCAATGTGTGTTGTTTCCACTTTTAGAACAGTTGAAAGGGAAGATGGAAGTATTGAATATAAGGAATTACCTTATGTTTCAAATAAATTTGGATATAATGTTCCAGATGAATTAACTGGCGAGATATGTATATCAGGACCTAATGTTATGAAAGGTTATTATAATAATGAAGAAGCAACTAAAAATACATTAATTGAACATGATGGTAGAGTTTGGCTTCATACTGGTGATATTGGCTTTGTGGATGAAGATGGTGTAGTTTATATTGTTGGTAGGTCTAAAGAATTTGTTGCAAGACATACAGGTTTCAAAACACCACCTAAAGAAGTAGAAGATATTATTTTATTAGACTCAGCGATTGATGATGTTAAAGTTGTTGGTTTTGATAATCCTGAAATTGATAATGACCAACTTTTGAAAGTTTATTATACTTTAAAGCCAGGATATGATGATATTAGTGAAATTGAAGATAGATTGCAATTACTTTGTGAATCAAAACTTCCTGATTTTAAATGGCCAGCAGCTTATGAATGTTTAGAAAAAATGCCTTATACACCGATTGCTAAAATTGATATTAAGAAGTTACAGAAAGACGCTAATGAGAAAGCAATGGCAAAAAATAGTCAAAAAGTCAAAAAATAGTGGATTTTCCATTATTTTTTGATTTTAACGTGATATAATGTAAATAATAAGGAGGTAGTGACAATGATTGTTGGAGTATCTGTTATTGTATGTAGTTTGATTTATAGTATTATGGTAGCTATTTTATATTTTAATAAAAAAAGAATTAATAATATTGAAAATAAGATATATAAGTTAATGGTATGCATGAATATTTATGGATTATTTAATGAATTAGCTTGTTGTTATTTTACTTTTTATGAAAAGGTTTCTCCTTTTAATGAATTCATGTGTGCTATTTTTAATAAATTATTTATTATTTATATGTTCAGTTGGCTTTTTACATTTACTTGTTATGTGTTTTTTGTGACTTTTAAAGATAAAAAGTTTGTTAAAAAGAAAGTAAATACTATTATAGGTTCTTTATATACAATTTTATTTGTTATAATATTTTTGCTACCAATTGAATATTATAGCGATGGAACTTATGTATATAGTTATGGTTTAGCTCCTAATATGGTTATGTTTTTTGGAACATTGACAATTTTATTTGATATTTGGTGTGTTTTTAGGAATAAAAAAAATATGAAAAATAGGCAATACTATCCGCTTTATGTTTTGATTATTTTGATGATTATAGTTTTGATTATTAGAAATATTAATCCAGGAATTATATTAATTAATTCAACTTTCGCATTTATTACTGTGCTTATGTATTTTACAATTGAAAATCCTGATATTCAAATGATGGAAGAATTATATAAGAATAAAAAATTAATTGAAAAATCTAGTCAAGACACTTCTAATTTTCTATTTAGAATGACACAAGATATAAAGAAACCTGTAAAGGATATTATCGAAGCTAGTAAACGTTATGAAAGTTTGGATAATTTAGAAGATGCTAAAGAAGGTTTTAAATATATTAATAATATGAGTATAGATTTAGATTATTTAATTAATGATGCATTGGATGTTTCTAGTATGACAACTAAAAGGTTAAAAATTTTTGATAGTCGTTATAATCCTAGTAATATATTTAAGGAAATTAAATATCGCTTTGAGAAACAAATTGATAAGGATATTAAGTTTAATTTTACAATAAGTAATGTAATACCAAATTATTTATATGGCGATTCAATTAAATTGAAACAAGTTGTTAATTCAATTTTGTTTAATGCTTTAAAGCATACTCACTCTGGAGATATTTCTTTAGATGTTAGTGGTATTGTTAAATATGGTGTATGTAGACTTATAATTACTATAAATGATACTGGAGATGGAATTAGTATAGAAGAAGTTAACAATATTTTAAGTTTGAATAGTGAGGCTTTAGCAAGCATTGATTTACGCAATCGCGATGGAGATATTTTAAATTTAAAAGAAGTAAAGAAAATGGTTTCTTTGCTAGGTGGCAATTTTATGGTTAAAAGTGAAGATAAAATTGGAACGACAATTAATATAGTGCTTGAGCAAAAAATTGTTGAATCTAAAGAAAGTGAAATATCTAAAAAACTTGAAAGTTATGAACAAAGTTTATATAAAAATAAAAGGGTTATGGTTGTGGATGATGATGCTAAAGAATTGACAAAGATTACAACATGGCTTGAAAATCATGATGCAGAAGTTAGTGGCTCTTTATTTGGTAGAGATATAATTGAAAAAATTGCTTCTAATATTAAGTATGATTTAATAATATTAGATGATGAGACTAGTACTTATAGTGCATTAGATGTGTTAAAGGAATTAAAGAAAAACAAAAAATTTAATATTCCTGTAGTAGTTATGATAAATGACAATAAGGAATTTATTAGATTACATTATTTACAAGATGGATTTGCAGATTGTATTATGAAATCTAAGTTAGAATCTGAAATTAATAGGATTATGAAAAGATTTTAAGATTCTTTTCATTTATTAGAAAATTTTTAGATAGGAGATTTAAATATGTTTAAGGGCAAAAAAATATTTGTTTTAGGAATGGGCAAAAGTGGATGTTCTGTTGCTAGATTGTTGTCTAAGGATAATCATGTTTTGATTACTGATGTTAAATGTGATGATTTTGATTTGATAAAAGAGTTAGAAAATTTAGGGGTAAATGTAATTATAACTAAAAATCAAGCTGAAATTTTTGATGATAGTTATGATTATGTTATTAAAAATCCAGGGGTTAGATTAGATCATCCAATAGTAATTAAAGCTCAAAAATATAACATTCCAATTTTAACTGAATTAGAAGTTGCATATAGATATTTGCCAAAGGTAAAAATTGTTGGTATTACAGGTTCTAATGGTAAAACAACAACTACGACAATTACTTATGAATTTTTAAAAGCGGCTGGTTTGCCTGTACATTTGGCTGGAAATATTGGTTATCCTCTTTGTAGTCAATTAGATGAAATAAAAAAGGATGATATTTTAGTGATAGAAATTTCTAGTCATCAACTAGTTAATTTGGATAAATTTAAAGTTGACATTGCTGTTTTGACAAATTTGTATCAGGTTCATTTGGATTTTTTTGGAACATTTGAAAAATATAAATTTAATAAATTACGTATTTTTAATAATCAAGATGAAAAATGCTTGGCTGTCTTAAATAAAGGGGATAAGGAAGTTTATGAACTTACTAAGGATTTGAAAGTTAGGAAGGAATATTTTTCTTCTAAAGATAAGGCAGATATTTATGTCGATGATAACGCCATTATTTATAAGAGTAAAAAAATGATAGAGCTTTCCGATATTAGAGTTAAGGGTGTTCATAATTATGAAAATATTATGGCTGCAATTTTGGTTGCTAAAGAATTTAATGTCTCAGATAATGTAATTAGAGAAGTTTTAAATAATTTTGCTGGTGTTGCACACCGAATTGAATTTGTTACCAAAGTTAACGGAAGGGAATTTTATAATGATTCAAAAGCAACTAATGTTGATTCTACGATAACTGCATTAAAATCATTTGATAATGATATTGTTCTTATTTTAGGGGGGTTAGATAGAGGCCATAGTTTTGAACCGTTAATTCCTTATTTGAAAAATGTAAAACACATTGTGTGCTATGGTGAAACAAAAAATAGAATTAAGGATTTTGCAATTAAAAATAATATTGATGTTACAGTAACTGAAAATTTGGATGAAGCTGTACATGCAGCTTATAATATATCATTAGAAGGAGATACGATACTTTTAAGTCCAGCATGTGCGAGTTGGGACCAATATAAGAATTTTGAAGAACGGGGCGATGAATTTAAAAAGATTGTTAGTGAACTTAACTAATAATTTTTTTGTTCTTGAGCTTTAATTATAGCTATAATAAATTAACTTTGCAATATAAATAATTAGTTAAAACTGGTATGTTGTTATTTAGATGTAAATATATGAATTTTTTTGAAATGGTTAATATTAAAATTTACTTTGTTAATTTATTTAAATGTTTGTTATTGTTAGTGTAAAAAAAGGTAAATTTTATAAAAATAATGGTAAAAATATGATTAATCTGTTATAATTGTAAGTGTAGAAGGTGTTTGTGATGAAATATTTTCCAAAGTTAATTGGAAGCAGAATATATTTATCGCCAATGTGTATTGATGATGCTCCAATTTATGTTAAGTGGCTGAACAATAAATTAGTTAGTGAAAATGTTGGATTAGATGGTAAAACTATAACCTTAGAAAGTGAAGTAAAGTGGATTAGAAAAAATCAAAACAAGTATTATTTTGCTATTGTTTTAAAAGAAAATAACGAACTAGTTGGTAACATTGGTTTTAATAATGTTGATTTGATTCATAGAAGTGCGGCTTTAAACATAATAATAGGTGAAGAAGAAAAACGTGGTCAGGGATATGGTAAGGAAGCTATAAAATTACTTTTAGAATATGGCTTTAATAATCTTAATTTGAACAATGTTATGCTTAAAGTATATTCGTTTAATAGAGGCGCTATTAAAATGTATGAAAGTTTAGGTTTCAAAAAATTTGGAACTAGGCATAATTCATATTACTTTAAGGGAAAATTTTACGATGAGATTCAAATGGAAATTTTGAAAGAAGAATACACTGAACTAGAGCCTTTTATATATATTTAATTTTATATTGTGTTAATTTGACAAATAATTAAATTAGTGGTATTATATGCGCCAAAACAAGGAGAAATATGCATATTTTTGATTTAGGAAATGGGGGATATATATGAAATTTATTTTTTATAGGAATGCAAAACATTTAAGAGCTGAAGGTATTGGAGAATCTATTAGACAAAAATTGCGTGACTTATCAAGAAAACCAAGATTTAGAATTGGTAGTACAGGAATTGCTCTTGCTTTAGTTGGAACTTTACTTGGACCACTTCAAGCTAGAGCTGCAGAAAACCAAATGTCTGATACTACTACACCTGTTTCAATGGAACAGGTTGTTGAAACACCTACAGTTCCTCAAGAACCAGTAGTTGCTGAGGCACCAGTTGTTGAACAAGCACCAGTAGTTGCTGAAGCGCCAGTTGTTGAACAAGCACCAGTGGTTGCTGAAGCGCCAGTTGTTGAACAAGCACCAGTAGTTGCTGAAGCGCCAGTTGTTGAACAAGCACCAGTTGTTGCTGAAGCGCCAGTTGTTGAACAAACACCAGTGGTTGCTGAGACACCAGCGGTTGAAGAAAATCAAGATGTTGTAGATACACCAGTGGTTGAAGAAAACCAAGATGTTGTAGATACACCAGTGGTTG
>CALVIB010000039.1 GCA_944329375.1 uncultured Bacilli bacterium
TTAATATCATATGTTACCTCTTTCTAGAAGGTTATCCTTCATATATTAACATACGATATTTTATAATCCAATTCCTTTTAAAATATGAAAAAAACTATCAAAATTTTAGTTTTAAAACTATCATGCACCAAATTATAGCAATTTCCCCATTTTAAGCCTTTATAACTATTTACAATCTGTAAAGCTTTTCATTATCAATCTTACCTTTTTTATTGTAGATATTTTTTAGTTATATAATACTTTTCTCTTTTAAAAGAACAAAAAAAGAATGCTTATTTAGCATCCTCTTCAACAAGAGATAAAACAACCATTAAAGCGTCATCTCCTCTTCTTTCATCAATTTTAGAAATTCTAGTATATCCACCATTTCTTTTCGCATAGCGAACAGCTAAATCATCAAATACTTTTTTAACAGTATCTTTATCGTTGTGTAAGAACGCTAAAGCTTTTCTTCTAGCAACTAAAGAACCATCTTTACCATAAGTAATCATCTTATCGACAAACTTACGAACTTCTTTAGCTCTAGTTTCAGTAGTAACAACTCTTTCATTGTTAATAACATCTTTAGTTAAATTAGCTAGCATACTTCTTCTGTGTTTATTGTCGCGTCCTAATTTTCTATAAGCCATAATTACCTCCTAACTAATCTTCATCACGGAATTTAAGTCCCATATCTTTAATTTTATCCATAACTTCTTTTAAAGATTTTTTACCTAAATTACGTATTTTCATCATTTCTAATTCTGATTTTTCAGTCAAATCACCTAAAGTATTAATATTAGCTCTTTTCAAACAATTATAAGCTCTAACAGAGAAATCTAAATCATCGATAGAAGTTTCTAATTTCTTCTGTTTACTATCTTCTTGTTTAGCGTTCATAATACCAGTAATATCAGCTATTTCACTTAAATTAGTGATAATATTTAAATGTTCAATTAAAATTTTAGCCGCTAACGCCATAGCTTCTTCTGGTCTAAGTGAACCATTTGTTTCAACTTCCATAATTAATTTATCATAAGAAGCATCTTGACCAACACGGGCATTATCAACTTCAAAATTAACTCTCTCAATTGGTGAATAAAGTGCATCAATAGGAATATATCCTAAAGTAGCATCAGTAATATATTTCTTATTAACACTAGATAAATCTGCACCTCTACCATTTGCAATAATAAATTCCATATCAAGTTTTCCACCTTTAGCTAAAGTAGCAATAACTTGATCTTTATTAATTATCTCAACATCACTATCACAAATAATATCACCAGCTGTAACTGTTCTTTCTTCGTGAACTGATAAATGAGCAGTCTTAACTTCATCAGAATGATTTCTAATAGCTATACCTTTTAAATTTAAAATAATAGCTGTAACATCTTCAATAACACCTTCTATGGTTTGAAATTCATGCATAACTCCATCAATCTTAACAGCCACAATAGCTGACCCTGGCATTGATGAAAGCATTACTCTACGAAGAGCATTACCAATAGTCATACCAAAGCCTCTTTCTAAAGGCTCTAATTCAAATTTTCCATAATTATTATTTTCAACATAATCAGTTATTTTATAATCTGGTTTTTCAAAATTCATAAAAGTCTCCTTTCTTATCCACGAGGTCGTTTTGGTGGACGACATCCGTTATGTGGCATAGGTGTGACATCTGAAATTGAAGTAATCTCTAAACCAGCTGTTTGTAATGAACGAATTGCTGTTTCTCTTCCAGAACCTAAACCTTTCGCATATACCTCAACTTTTTTCATACCCATTTCAGCAGCAGCTTTACCAGCAGCTTCTGCAGCCATACCAGCCGCAAAAGGAGTTGATTTTTTACTACCTTTAAAGCCTAAAGTACCAGCTGATGCCCAACTAATCGCATTACCATCTTTATCAGTAAGAGTTACGATAGTGTTATTAAAAGTTGAATGAATAAAAGCTTTACCTTCTGGGACATTCTTTTTAACTTTACGTTTTCTTGCTTTATAAGCCATAATATCCTCCTTTTAAAAGTTATTTCTTCTTATTTGCTATTGTTTTAGGTTTACCCTTACGAGTTCTAGCATTTCTACTAGTTCTTTGTCCTCTTACTGGTAAGCCTCTTTTATGACGAGTACCTTGATAAGAATTAATTTCCATCTTAGTCTTAATATTCATGTTTACTTCACGACGTAAATCTCCTTCAGTTAAATATTTATTAACCTCATCACGAATACGCCCAAGTTCATCATTATCTAAGCTACCTGCTTTTTTATTAATATCTACATTCGCATCAGCTAAAATTTTATTAGATAAACTTCTTCCAATACCATAAATATAAGTAAGAGCGATTTCAATTCTTTTGTTATTTGGTATATCTACACCTTTAATACGTGCCATAAAAACACCTCCTATTTACCTTGTCTTTGTTTGTGTTTTGGATTATCACAAATAACCATTACTTTTCCATTTCTTCTGATAATCTTACATTTATCACACATTTTTTTTACCGATGGTTTTACTTTCATATCTATTCCTCCTACTTTGTTACTCTATAGGTTATTCGCCCACATGTTAAATCATAAGGTGATAATTCCACTTTCACTTTGTCACCTAGTAAAATACGAATGCGGTGCAGACGCATTTTACCAGAAATGTGGGCTTTAATAACGTGATTGTTTTCTAATTTGACCTTAAATCCGCCACCAGGCAAGATTTCTTCTACTAAGCCTTCTACTTCAATGACATCTTCTTTTGCCATATTATCACCTCCTGGTTAAAATTTCATATCCATCTTTTGTAACTAATACTGTATGTTCAAAATGAGCGGATGGTTTATCATCGGCTGTAATAATAGTCCAATCATCATCCAAAATATAAACTTTTCTTGTCCCTAAATTAAGCATTGGCTCAACAGCTATAACCATACCTTCCTTAAGCACTGGTCCAGTATGTCTAGCACCATAATTAGGAACATCAGGATCTTCATGAACATCATTACCAACACCATGTCCAACAAGCTCTCGAACAACAGCGAGGTTATGTTCAGAAGCATATTTACTTACCGCATAACCTATATCGCCAACATGACACCCGTCATGAATAGCTTCCAATCCCTTATATAAAGATTTTTCCGTGTGCTCAAGTAAATATTTCTTCTTATCATCAATCTTTCCAACTGGATATGTCCAAGCTGAGTCTCCATGATAACCCTTATAACAAGCACCAATATCAAGAGAAATAATATCTCCTTCTTTTAACTTTCTATTACTAGGAATACCATGAACAACTTCATTATTAATAGATGTACATATTGCAGCTGGAAAACCATCATAACCCTTAAACGATGGGGTTGCACCTCTACTTTTAATATATTCTTCGGCTAAATCATTTAATCTTTTAGTCGTAATTCCAGGTTTAATATAAGGTTTCAAATAATTGTGAGTAGCACCCGTAATTTCGCCTGCTATACGCAAGAGTTCAATTTCTCTTTCAGATTTAATGCTAATCATTATAGCCTCCTATTATTTTTTCAATTTCACTAAAAGTTTTCTTACCAGATTCAGAACTATCTACATGATAAACTTTACCTTTAGTTTCAAAATAATCAATAACTGGTTTTGTTTCCTTTAAATAAGTATCATACCTTCGTTCATAAGTCTCTATATTGTCATCAGACCTTTGAATAAGCTTATGTTTACAATGGTCACAAATACCATCAATTAAAGGCTTATCATAATACTCATTAAAAACATAACCACAATTTAAACATACCCTACGGCCAGTAATTCGCTTCTCACCAACTTCTCTAGGTATCTCTAAAACAATTATAATGTTTTTTTTATCATTAGCTTTCTCACAAATATCTTCATAAATAGAAATTTGTGATATGTTTCTAGGAAATCCATCTAATATAAAGCCATCTTTACAATCAGATTTACTAAGTCTATCCTTAAGTAATCTAGCAATCAATCTATTATCGACAAACTCCCCATTTTCTAACTGTTTTTTTACAGTATTATCATCAACACCTCTAAGTAAATCCCCAATTGAAACATGAGGATAACCATATTTCTCATTAAGCATTGATGATATCAAACCCTTACCAGCGGCTGGAGCTGAAATAAATGTTATATTCATTAATACATTCTCCGGCGTTTATAACTACGGCTAATTAAACCACTTTCAATTTGTTTATATACTTCTAATATAACACCAATAACAATTAAAAGTCCAGTTCCACCAAGTGATACAGTTGATGGTAGCTTAGATACCATACTAAATACATAAGGTAACCCAGCAATAACAGCTAAAAATACTGAACCAACAACCGTAAGTCTAATTAACACTTTACTAACATATTTAATTGTTTCATCTCCTGGCCTAACACCTGGAATATACCCTCCAGATTTCTGTAAATTTTCAGCCATCTCTTTAGGTTTAATAACAATAAACGTATAGAAGAATGAAAATGCCACAATAAATATGATAAATAAAATAAATCCTGTAACTGATGATAAGCTAAGCCATTCATTGACAAACTTCATCATATCTTCATTTTTAGAAAATTGAGCTATTAAAGCTGGTGCTGATATCAATGCCGAAGCAAAGATAACAGGTACAACTCCAGCAGAATTCAACTTAAATGGCATGTAAGTTTGTTTGTTTGCAAACACATTATCAGACTTATTCGCATATTGAATCGGAATTCTTCTTTCAGCAAGCTGAACAAATAAAACTCCAAGTATAATAGCCAAATAAAGAATAATAAATAAAACAAACTTAACTACACCCATTGTTCCAGCATCTACAGTAACTAAACCATCATAAGCTTGAGTGAACATGTATGGAGTACTTGCTAAAATACCAGCCATAATTATCATAGAAGTACCATTGCCTAAACCTTTCTTAGTGATTTGATCACCAATCCAAAGTAAAAGTGAAGTGCCAGCTGTCATTACTAAAGCTGCTTCCATATAATCGATTACTGTTCCATCTTGAATAAAAGCAAAAGAAAACATATAACCCTGAACAAAAGCAAGTACAATACCTAAGATTCTAGTAATTTGATTAATCTTATTTCTACCAGTTTGTCCTTGTTTAGCCAAATCTGAGAAATAAGGAATAATATCCATTTGTAATAATTGCATTATAATAGATGCTGTAATATAAGGCATAACACCTAAAGCAAATATTGAAAAATTCTGCATAGCTCCGCCACCTAAAATATTAAGCAGCTCTAAAAATCCAACATTTAAATCATCATCTACTCCAGGCACAACAATTGCAGTACCTAATTTAAATATAAATAGCATTGCAAAAGTGAACCATACTTTTTTTCTTAAATCTTTATTATCTTTACTAAAGAATTGTTTAATCTTTGTAATCAATTAGATCACCTCTGCTTTTCCACCTAATTTTTCTATTTGTTCAAAAGCAGAAGCAGAGAACTTATTAGCTTTAACCGTTAATTTCTTTTCTAATTTACCATTACCAAGAACTTTAATACCATCTAAAGTATTCTTAACTAATCCCATATCTTTTAAAATCTCTGGAGTAACCGTAGCACCATCTTCAAATCTATTTAAATCTGATAAATTAATAACAGCATACACTTTTTTAAATTTAGCATTAGAGAAACCTCTTTTAGGTAATCTTCTAAATAAAGGAGTTTGACCACCTTCGAAGCCTACTCTAACTCCTCCACCACTACGTGAATTTTGACCATTTTCACCTCTACCAGCAGTTTTGCCAGTTCCGCTTCCTGGTCCTCTACCAACTCTTTTACGAGCCTTAGTAGCATATGGATTAGGTTTTACAGTATGTAACTTCATATTATAATTCCTCTACTTTCTTACCACGTAACTTAGCTACTTCTTCAGCAGTTTTTTGTTGCTTTAAAGCATCTAAAGTTGCATATGCCATATTAATTTTTGTGCTTGAGCCAAGCGATTTAGATAAAATATCTTTAACACCAGCAAGTTCTAACACAGAACGAACAGGTCCACCAGCTTTAACTCCAGTACCTTTAGAAGCAGGTTTTAGTAAAACTTTACTAGCTCCTCTTCTTCCAATAGCTTCATGTGGGATAGTATTGCCACCAACAATAGCGACATTAGTAACATTCTTAGTAGCAGCTGCTACAGCTTTTTTAATAGCATTTGGTACTTCGGCTGCTTTACCAGAACCGATACCAACACGACCTTTACGGTCTCCAACAACAGCAGTTGCTGCAAAACGAAGTTGACGGCCACCTTTAGTTACCTTAGTAACTCTTCCGATGCTGATAACTTCTTCGTCAAATTGTTTTGGACGGGGTTCTCTTCTTTGTCTTTCCACTATATT
>CALVIB010000040.1 GCA_944329375.1 uncultured Bacilli bacterium
TAAAAAAATCATGATAGTTTATCATCTTTTATACTTATTAAATAACGGTTGATTGTTTTATTGCTTTGTTTATCTTGTGTAGCTTTTTCAAAGACACCACCATTATTTAAAATAACTTTTTTAGAGGCTTCATTATCACTATAGCAAGTAATTAAAATTTTATTAATTGGCATTTTTTTATACCATTTAATAGCTAAACTTAAAGCTTTAGTGGCATAACCTCTATTTCTTTTTTGGGGATGAATGTAGTAAGCAATGTGTCCGAGTCGTTCAAAGTAATTTTTGTTTAATACATGTCTTAAATCTATTGTACCGACTAATTCACCATTTTCAATTATCCATTTCATCGATGATGGCACATCAAGTTTAGCAATATTTTTACCTTGGGTTCTATCTTTTAATCTTTTAACCATTGTATCAAAACTTTCATTCTCTCGATAAGCATTTCCCATTTCACTTATATCGCCATTTACTTTGGCGGCTTTAACTAATTCTAAATATGAGTCTTTATATTTAATTGTTGGATTTACTAATTTCATTTCCAATCACTTCCTTTAATAAAGTTATTTTTTTATTATATTATATAACCTAGGGTTAGCTAGTTTTTGGGTAAGGTAATAGTAAAAGTGGTTTCTTCGTTTTCACTTTTAACAGTTATGGTTCCATTATGTAATTTGATTATTTCCTGGGCAATGGCTAGACCAAGTCCAGAACCGCCTAATTTGGTGTTTCTAGCGTAATCGACTCGATAAAATTTATCGAATAGTTTCTCTAACTCTTCTTGGGTTAGAGTTTTACTTTTATTAGATATGGTTATGATTAAGTCCTTATCTTCTTTTATGTCGATATTAATTGGACTATTTTCATAGCTATAACTTATGGCATTTTTAATTAGATTATTGAAAACTCGAGCCATTTTAATAGAATCAGCTTCAATAAAAATATCTTTTTGGGTGGAAAAGTTAATTTTTTTATTTTGTTCTTTTAAAATAGGGTAGAATTCATCAATTACTTGATTGATTAATAAAGTTAAATTTAGTTTTTCTTTTTTAATAGTTAAAGTTTCAGAATTATATTTAGTTATTTCGAATAGTTCGTTGATAAGTTCTTCTAGTTTATTTGATTTTTCTAAAGCTATTTTGATGAATTTGTTTTTTTGTTTGGTACTTAAGTTTTTTTCTTCATCTAAAAGAGATAAATAACCGATAATAGAGGTTAGGGGAGTTTTAAGATCGTGGGCGAGATAGACAATCAAATCGTTTTTCTTTTGCTCATTTTCTTTTGCTAAACGTTCATTAAATAAAGCTTCTTTTTTTATTTGATTCATTGTTTCTTCGGCTTCTTTTAATTCGTCTGGAAGTTTTATTTGTTCATCAGTTTTAGTAATTAGTTTACGACTTTCAGAAACTAATGCATCGATATAAGATAATGATTTCATTAAGGTTATTGTGAATATAATTATAAAACCTATAAACCATATTATGAGTAAGAAAAATCCTTGGTAAAATATTCCAGTAAGTAAAACATATAATGGGTCATCAGGGTACCAAGTTATACTAGAACATAAGTGGTAACCCACCATATAAAAAATGATAAAACAAATTGTATATAAAACAGTGACTTTAAATAATCTTTTTAAAAATTTAAAGGTTAATTCTTTTCCATATTTATTTTTCAATTTGATAACCTACTCCCCATATTGTATTTATATATTTTATTTTATCATTTTCACCTAGTTTTTCTCTCAAATGACGAATGTGAACCATGATAGTGGCACTACTAGATGTTAGATAAGGTTCTTTCCACACTTCTTCAAATAGTTTTTCGGTTGTTATCACTTTATCTTTATTATTAGCTAGAAGATATAAAATAGAAAATTCAGTGGGGGTTAGATTTATTTTTTTTCCATTTTTTAAACATTCGTGTTTATCTTTATCTAAGGTTAAATCTTTAATAACTAGTATTTTATTTTGACTTTGATTATAACTTTTATATCTTCTTAATTGGGCTTTAACTCTGGCTATTAGTTCTAGGGGCATAAATGGTTTGGTTATATAATCATCAGCCCCTATATTTAAACCTTTTATTTTGTCTGCATCAGTTATTTTGGCGGTAACCATGATTATAGGAAAATTGTGATTTTTTCTTATAGTTTGACATAGGGTAAAGCCATCAATACCTGGCATCATGATATCTAATAGGGCAAGGTCAATGTTTCTTTTTTCAATTATTTTTAAGGCTTTTTCACTACTATAAGTTTTATAAACATTATAGCCTTCATTTTTTAAATATAATTCTATTAAATCGGCAATTTCTATTTCATCATCGACAACTAATATATTCATACATTTCCTCCTACATATTCTTCTAAGGTTAGGTTTTGATTAGTTATTTCTTTAGCGGATTTTTTACCAACATAACGGTAGTGCCATGGCTCATAATCAATTTTTGTTATTTCATATTTATTCTCTGGATATCTTAAAATAAAACCATATTTATAGGCATTATTTTTAAGCCAATGCCACATTTTTTCATTTTCTTCATAATGCCCTTCGTTACTAAAGTCAATGGCTAGCCCTGTTTCATGTTCAGAATAACCTGGCTCTTGAACGGTTAGTTTGGTTTGTTTATATGCTTTTTCTTTGGAATAACCTTCATTTATATAACTTTGCATTTTATCATTAAACATTTTTGTCTGCTCTTTTTTAGAGCGGTAGGCATTATTTATTTTTAAGGTTATGTTATCTTTTAGGGCGGCATTATACATATCTACTAGGTCATTATATATTATATCAGCCACTTTATTTTTTTGAAAGTCTACTAAATTTAAATTAACATTTTCTGGAAATGAATTATTACTATTTACTAAAATTAAGGGGTCTATTTCACTGATAGGATTTATTTTGGTATTTATGTATGGTTTTTGTAAGTAGTATACCCAGACTATAAGTAATATTCCAATGGTTAGTGTTAATAATTTTTTCATTAATATCACCTCTAAGGCAATATTAATTCAAATCACTATAATTATAATGTTTTTTAATTATTTATTAAGTTTTCTTAAGAAAAAATTAAGAAAAAAATGAGGATTAGAATCCCCATCTTTGTACGCTATATTTTACATTAGAACTTGTAGATAAATGAATAGCTGGATCGGTTTCAGTTACATATGCTAAATCAATATGAACTATTCCGTTTTCCCAAGCACTTTTCATAGCTCCGCCAGTATCTAATACTATAGCATTAAAGGTGCCTAAATTTGGATTATCTACTTTGATTATTGTTCCACATGGAAATTTATCTAAAGAGGCAGCAATAATTCTGACGTTACCATATTCATCATCATTATATGTCATACCATCTTCTGTTAGACTGTGATATGTTCCATTTTTGGTTTTACAAGCTAGAGTTCCATTTCCAGAACACCCTATGCAGTCAGCACCATAACCTGTCATTTTTCCTACATAATCGGCTGTATCACCAGTTCCAATTTCGATTTCTGCATTTTTTGGACTTTCAATTATTTGGGTATTATTATTTTCGTCGATGTAGGCAAGTCCGTTATGCCCCTTTTCCTTTGTGATAGTTACACCCGTAGGAATTTTTTTGTTATAAGTTTTGACTGTATCATATTCGATGACTTTAGTTAAAGCCACAGAATTTTTAGTCTGGTTTAAATTTTTTACTTCAAATTTCTTTTCTGAAATTAGGTTCCCAGAACTTAATAACCCTGTAATAGTTAGGATACTTATTAATAAAGGTATGCCTAAATATTTCAGGTGATTTTTAGTCATATTTCACCTCATATTTCAAAATTGAAACCATTTAAAGTATACCATATTTATAGTTTTAAGTCAAATTGCTGAATAGCCGTTTGAGTAGTAATTTCAAGGGTTTTTGCGTAATCTATACCCTTTAATTGGGATATTTTGGCAGCAACATATTTTACATTTGCAGGTTCATTTTTTGTTCCTCTTAAAGGCTCTGGTGTTAGATATGGACTATCGGTTTCTAAAACAAAATTATGGATGTCTAAGGTGGTTACTATTTCCTTTAATTTCTTTTCATTTTTAAAGGTTAGAACACCTCCTATACCAAGAGTTACACCTAACTTTATAAATCTTTCTGCCATCTCTAAGCTACCACTAAAGCAGTGCATGTTGCATTTTGTATCTTTTGCTTTGTATTTTTCTATTATATTATATGTATCTTCGATAGCATCTCTACTATGTATGACTATGGTTTTTTTATATTTGTTAGCAAGTTTTATTTGTTTTATGAATAGTTCTTTTTGTTTTTCTTTGTTTTCTTTAGTATAGTGATAGTCAAGTCCTATTTCGCCAATACCAACTATTTTAGGATGTTTTATGTATTTTTCTATATTATTTAAATCTTCAGTAGTATAGGCATCAGCAAATTCAGGATGGATACCAATAGTACCATAGATATTTTTATGAGTTTCACACAATTCAATTACTTCTTTTATATCTTTTGGACTAGCAGTACTTACTATCATTATATTATCTTCCATATGTTTTATGATTTCTTCTTTATTTTCATAATCTTCGTCACTTATATGGCAGTGAGTATCTATTAACATTTTTCATCACCTTTTTTATTATAACATTTTTATGAAAAAAAGGCCTTAAATTATTTTTTGGCCTTCTTGATTATTATATGCAGCAATAAATCTATCTAATTTTTTTATTTTATTTTGGTTTTCTTTTAATTCTTCTCGATATTTTATATTATTATAAATTTTTTTGACACTTGTTAAATTAAGTACAATTACTATTGGTAAAAATACCTCTAACATAATAATTTGTGTATTTAATAAGGTATTAGCTATTGTTCCTGTAAATGTTACTGCAGAACAAAATATTAAGAAGTTTAAATCACCATCTTCAAATTTAAATTTAATGTTATATTGATTTTGTAATTGTTTTTTTTGTTTCAAAATATTTTGATAATTTTCTATTAATATTGTTTCACAATTTGATTGAATTAATTTTATTTTATTTATATATTCAGATATAAGTGGCATATTAATATAACCAAAACTTTCATTTGAAGCAAATTCAACTTCTCCAATATAGTTTTCTAATAATTCTTTAGCATAGATACCAAGCATTATTGTTTTTTTGTTTTGTGGATGTTTTATAATTATTTCTTTTATTCTAATTAATCTATCTAAAACATATTGTCCACTATTAATACAACTATTCAGTACTTGTTTATCGCCTGTTTTATAATATTCAGCTGTTTTTATCTTGTCTTTTAGCATATTATTAATATCATACAGTGTTGAATAAACTTCGTAATTGTTTTTTATTGTGTTAGTTACTTTATCAGCTAATTTATAGGCTTCAATTAACCAATCATCTAATAAATCAACTGCGTTTATATCTCCATTATTGATTTTGTCAATAATAGTATTAAGATTATTGTATAAATCAATATATTCATTAAGATATCGATTAATTTTTAATGCTGTTTCATAATCTCGTGATTTAGGTGATGAAGTATCATTATTTATTGTTCTATCATATTTTTCTTTTGTTACTGGATTAATAAGTGTGTCGTATGCTACATTAATTGCTTTAATTATTTCTTCGCCATCTACTTCTTTATAAACATCTGGATGGTATTTTTTTACCAATTCTAAATAAGCTTTTCTGATTTCTTCTTCACTCGCATCTAAAGAAATACCTAATATTTCATAATAATTCATTGTTTTTGTATTCATTATAATTTCCCCCCTTTTTTTGTGAGGCTTATTATAGCATTATTTTTATTTTTGTCAAATTCACACAAAAAAGACCTAATTAAAGGTCTTTGTGTTCAATTTTCTTGATATAGATAAATCTAATGAAGCAGATTATCATAAATAATAGATAGGCAAAATCTAGATAGTTAAATTTATTTATAATATTTATACTCAAGTAAATTATTATTAAAACAAACATCACACCAATACCACTAATATGTTTGGTCATGTTTATCCCTCTCTAAT
>CALVIB010000041.1 GCA_944329375.1 uncultured Bacilli bacterium
CCGGTAACCCGACACTTAGTACTCATCGTTTACGGCGTGGACTACTAGGGTATCTAATCCTATTTGCTCCCCACGCTCTCGTTCCTCAGCGTCAGTAATGGCCCAGCAAGCCGCCTTCGCCACTGGTGTTCCTTCTAATATCTACGCATTTAACCGCTACACTAGAAATTCCACTTGCCTCTACCACACTCAAGTCTACCAGTTTATAAGACGAACCGGAGTTAAGCCCCGGGCTTTAATCTTATACTTAACAAACCGCCTACACACGCTTTACGCCCAATAAATCCGGATAACGCTCGCCCCCTACGTATTACCGCGGCTGCTGGCACGTAGTTAGCCGGGGCTTTCTGACGAGGTACCGTCACACTTTCATCATTACCTATGAAAGCCATTCGTCCCTCGCAACAGAGCTTTACAATCTAATAGACCGTCATCGCTCACGCGGCATTGCTCGTTCAGGGTTTCCCCCATTGACGAATATTCCTAACTGCTGCCTCCCGTAGGAGTTTGGACCGTATCTCAGTTCCAATGTGTCCGATCAGCCTCTCAGCTCGGATATGCATCGTTGCCTTGGTGGGCCATTACCTCACCAACTAGCTAATACACCGCAAGCCCATCCCAAAGCGAAGCCGAAGCTCCTTTTAGCGTAAGAGGTTATCCTCTCACGAATCATCCGGTATTAGCTATCGTTTCCAATAGTTGTCCCAGACTAAGGGGTAGGTTACCCACGTGTTACTCACCCGTCTGCCACTAAGTGGGAATCCAAATCCAATTTTGTGCAAGCACGCAATCTTCAATGGGCCACTTCGTTCGACTTGCATGTCTTAGGCATGCCGCCAGCGTTCATCCTGAGCCAGGATCAAACTCTCCAAAAAAAATAAAACTTTATTTAGTTTTGAATTTGTTTTTAATCCTAACTATTTATGAATTGACATTTTGCTCAGTTTTCAAAGATCATTCATACCACTTGTTCAGCGGTAATTCCAATATATCAAATGTACTTTATTATGTCAAGCATTTTTTAAATTTTTTTTAAATTTTATACTTAACAAAAGGTTTCCCTCAAAAGTACTCACTTAATATAACAGAACATTTAACATAAGTCAACACTTTTTTAAAAAAATTTCAATTTTCTTAAAAATATGTCACTTCTTGTCGAATGCACAAATAATATAACACTTTTTAAAATATAGGTCAATAAAAAAATCAATATTTTTTCAATTTTTTTATTTCATTATAATATATGAACAAAAACAAAAAAAATGATTATCTTTTACATAATCTTTGATATTCATCTGCATATCTAAAGTTATTATCCAAATTGAACATCTCAGTACCTTTTTGATAATCGTTAATAAGTTCAGAAAGTGCACTTCTTATAGCAACATCTAATTTATTAGAATAATGTAATTTATTTTTATGATACTTATATTCTTGCCTATCAAGTATCTTAAAACTACCATTAGGAAAAATTCTTAAATCCAAATCATAATCTATGTATTTAATTGTCCCATCCTCAATAATATATGGAGAAGCAATATTACAATAATAAGTAACCCCTTCTTTTTTAAACTGAACAATAATATTGTACCAGCAATCTTTAAAAAAGTATAAAATAGCAGGCTCCTTTGTTCTCCAAGTATTTCCTTGTGCTTCAGTTACTAAAGTTCTCTCATTACCAAAAACCATGTAATCTTTCTTTTCATCTAAAAAAACAGCCTCATCCCAACATCTATGAACTTTTCCATCATGTTTATAACACTGTATTTGTAGTCTATCTCCTTTTTTTAATTTTTTCATATACTACGCACCTCTTAATAACATTATAACATTTTTTTTTAAAAAGAAAAGAACACTATAAAGTGTCATTTCAAAATATCAAGAGCCTTTTGTAATTGATTGTCATTTTCATCACTTGGATTCTCTATATAATTTTCACTAAGTTTAACATTATAATCAGGTTCAATTCCTTTGCCGTCTATAACCTTTCCTTTAGAAGTAAGCCAAGATTTAGTTGTCAATTTATACTGTTCACCATCTGGTAAAGTTTGAAGTTCTTGAACCGTACCTTTTCCATAACTTTTCTCTCCAACCGTTTTAGCGCCATATTGTTCCATCAAAGCCGAAGTCACAACCTCTGTCGCAGAAGCACTATCTCCATCAATCAAAATACTTATCTTATAATCTTTAGTTTCCTTACCAGTTGAATAATACTTACTCTGATTATCCTTAGATTTAATTTGATAAATCGGATGTGAAGAATCTAAAAATAATGAAATAATCTCCTCAGCAGTAGCTAAATGTCCACCAGAATTACCTCTAAAATCAATAACTAATCCATCTATACCTTTGCTTTCTAAATCATCAAGTTCTTTTTTAAACTGTTCATCAGTATTACTCGCAAAAATAGTTACTCTAATATATCCAAACTTTTTACCATCTTTTTCAATAATCCTAGATGAAACAGATTTTAACTCAACCTTTTCAGTTTTCAAACTAACAGTTTTAACCTCATCATCCCTCTTATAAGTAATTTTAAAACTGCCTTTTTCCTTCTTAATTAATGAAGAAAAATCACTAATAACCATATTAGTCGTATCCTTATCATTAAGTTTAACTATAATATCTCCTGCTTTTAAACCGGCTTTACTAGCAGGAGTATCTTCAAACACACTATATATAACAATATTATTATCCTCATCATTAAAAACTTGAATACCAGTACCCTCATAAGTACCTTCTAAATAAATACTAAAATTAGTATCAGACCCACCAACATAAGCGGAATTTTTATCTAAAGTACTAAGCATACCTGCAATAGCAGAATCAACTAACTTAGTTTTATCGATATCGTCATAATAATTATCCACAATGTAATCATAATTAGTAATAAACTCCTGAAGTTCATCATCAACTTTTTTGCCTTTTAAAGTAACATTATAAGTAACAATACTCCCCATAACTAAACCTATCAAAGCTGTCATAAATAAAAGAACAACAACCTCTTTAGTCTTAAACGTTGCACCACTTTTCTTTTTATTTATCTTAATATCTAAAGATTGTGATAACCTTTCAATACTATCCAAAACCTCTTTTTCTTTATCTTCCACAAGCATCACCTTTTAAAGTATAACACAAAAATATAAATAAAAATTAAAAAATAAGAAAAAATGCGTTTGGTATACACTCGCATTAATCTAATTCATCTAACTTTTTAATAATATCATCATAGTTATCATAGACATCACTTATTTTATGATTTCTAACTCTTACTAAAGTTGTTCCTTTAACTTTAAAATTTTCCATATCAGAATCATAATTACTCTTATCAGACAAATAATTATTATTAAACGTACTACTCAAATCAGCTGTATAAATCATAGGAGCATCCTCATTAGCTTTAATTGTTTGAAGTAAAGTAGTATATTCAGACAACCTTATATCATCAGGATTTTCAATAAGTACATAAAATGAACCATCAATATTAAGCATTGAACCTATCATTATACTATCATATTGAATTTCCACAGGTTGCTTGTTTTTCTCCTCACTAACTTCTTTAACCTTATTAGTTACAACAACTGTAACCCCATAAAATACAATAATTATAACCGTTACAATTAACACAATTTTAATTAACTTAGTAAGTTCATTAGATTCACTTTTATCACTATAATAAAGTTGTTTTCTAGCTTGTTTTAAATTTTCTTTCTTTTCTTTACTCTCTATAACCTCAGTATCCTCTATAACCTCAGTTACTTTCTTAACGTTGTTTTTCTGAGTACTAGCTTTTCCCTTTTTATTATTTTTATTTTCTGCCATTTTTCATCACCTGACAGAATTATAACACATTTTCCTTAATTTTAAAACCATAATTGCTTAACTAAAGAATCTTGAATTTTATAAATAAAATTTCTAAAATATTAAAATCATTACTAAAACAAGCTAACCTTTGTTAGCTCATTTACTTACTGGAAGCACTGAAATAGAATTGGCCACACTAAGTAACTCATTTTCACTCATATTATCTGCCACCACATAATATTCAATACCATTACTAATCCAACTTACCATATTGTCAGAAACTGCAGCCACACTAGTTGCCATTTGATAAGGGTCACCCATAACGGAAACAATTGCCAAATCATCACTAACTGAAGCTGTTTGCTGAACAAGCATAAATGGATTATCGCCTTCAAAAGTCATAATAACCCTTTCTCCACCATCTAATTCAACAACCTCTTTGTCGGTTAATTTAGTATTTTCTGGTATATACATTGGATAAACATCTTCTTCTATCTTACTAACCGTATCAACTGATTCATCTGTTTTAGAAACTTTCATATTATTGTCAAGAGAAAAATAATTATCTTTAAATTCAGCTTTTAAATCAACCTTTTTAAATGTCATATTAATCAAAACATCTTCATTATCATTTAAAACCTCAACTTTAGTAGGATTTAATTTCTTGTCAAAATATATCTTCTGTTTAACCAAATTACTATTATTAGGATAATTAACACCAGTAGTAAAAATATAATTGTCGCTTGTCTCTTTAAACTCTTTTTCACTGTCATTTTGAATATCTGAAAGTAATGTTTGAAGTAAATAAACTTGCGAATTATTGTAAGGCCAATCACTTTGAAACTTAAAACTTTTATTTAATGTTGGAGTCAAAACATACACTCCTTCAGTATTTTTCAAAATTATTTGTTCATGATTATTTGTTTTATTTTTTAAAGACACTCTAAACTTGTCAGACTTGCTATAAGAAACATCAACATCGTATTTATAAACATCATCATTATTTATTATTTCCATCTCTCCAGTTAAATTATACCCATTTAGTTTATTAATTTTATTTTCTAAATCTTTTTCCGCATCCTTAACGGTATATTTTCCACATCCTGAAATTAAAAAACAAACACATAAAAACAAACAAATTTTTTTCATATCATCACCATCTTTCTGCTTAATAATATGGATTTTATTTTTTATTTATGAATAATTTTTAAAAAATAAACCATTATAAATGTTAGAGGAAGGTGAAAAATATGGAAATACTACAAAAAACATGTCTAGTCCTAACAATAATAGGCGCTATTAACTGGGGATTAATCGGACTTTTAGATTTTAACTTAGTTTCATTCTTATTTGGAGACATGAGCATGTTATCAAGAATAGTCTATTCCTTAGTTGGTATTGCTGGTCTAATCAATATTGGACTATTATTTACTCATTTAGAAGACCATTAAAAAATCTATCATAGTGATGTGAACCCTGTTTGGTAGACATCATAAAAAAACCGGGTTTAAAAAATCAAGGGCGAACGAAGTGAGTTCATCT
>CALVIB010000042.1 GCA_944329375.1 uncultured Bacilli bacterium
ACTTGGTAATCACTCATAAATTAGATAACGCTGGTTATTCAGTTATACCAATGCTATTTACACTAACATTTAGTATATTATATAGAAATAGCAAAAAAGATAAAGAGTAATACAAATTACAATTTGTTGGATAGCTTATTAGTAGGTGAAAGATTATGAAAGAAATAAAAAAAGAAGAAAGAGACAAAATTTTAATTAAAGATTTATTAAATGTATGGGAAGATTCTGTGAGAGCAACGCATAAGTTTTTGTCAGATGAAGAAATTTTAGAGATAATATGTACCAGAGGCACTAAATGGTGTTTCTCATTTGATTACTGAAACTGATGAGAGTGGTAAGAATATAGCTTTTATGGGAATAGAAGAAAACAAGCTCGAAATGCTTTTTATTAAAAATAGTGAAAGAGGAAAAGGAGTAGGCAAAAAATTACTTTTATATGGAATAGAGGAATATGGAGTAAATGATTTAGCGGTTAATGAGGATAATCCTTTGGCTAGAGGTTTTTATGAACACATGGGATTTAAGGTTTATAAAAGAAATGAATTAGACGACCAAGGAAAACCTTATCCAGTTTTATATATGAGATTAGAAGATAAACCATAGCTTTTTTAAATGCAAGTTTGTGAATAATAAGGATGTGTATCAAAGTATAGAAGAAAAAGCCTCTAGTTTCTTATATATGGTAGTTAAAAATCACATTTTTATAGATGGTAATAAAAGGATTGCAGCAACACTTTTTATTTATTTTTTAAATTATTATGATATTTTATATAAGAATGGTAAACAAGTAATTGATAATAATACTCTGACAGCTTTAACACTACTTATTGCAGAGTCAAATCCAAAGGAAAAAGAAGTTATAATTGATTTAGTTATGAATTTTCTTTGTTAAGATATTTCTTTAAAAGAAGTGTCAGTTGTTGCAAAATTTGCAACAGTTCAAAATAAAATGCATTATGCAGCTTTAATTTAGCAAGTTATTAAAGTATTAGAAGTTTTCTATAATGTTAAAATACATTGCTTGTAGCAACAACCTATTTATAATATACTTAATCTTGAAAGGAGAGAGTTTAAATTGTTAAAAGATAACTTAAAGATTTTAAGAAAAAATAGTGGCCTTTCACAAGAAGAATTAAGTATCAAATTAAATGTTTGTAGGCAAACTATTTCAAAATGGGAACAAGGGTTATCAGTTCCTGATGCTGAAATGCTTATATCTATATCAGAAGTTTTTAAAACTCCAGTGAGTGATATTTTGGGTGAAAACATTTTAGAAAAAGAAAAAAATGATGTGAAAGTAATATCAGAAAAATTAGAGGTTATAAATGAACAATTATCTATGATGCAGAAACAGAAAAGAAAACGAACAATAAATTTTTTAACCATTTTGGATATATGTATAATATTACTTTTTATAGCATTAGCTATATTAGGCAGTCCATATCAATCTTGGGATTATGGTAATCCTGAGTGGGGCGTTATTGGAACAATATGGCATTCGTTTGAATGGATTTTCTTTAAAGTTGCTCCAATTATGATTATATTAATTACTTTAGTGCTCGGAATAATGTTAATAAGAAAAAAATAATAAGTTAATTAGATTATCAATAAAATGATAGTCTTTTTTTATCTTTATATAATATGGTATTGACAAACTGTTATAAAGTGTTATAATTTGAATATAACAGATATAACAGGAGGTGGATAATGAATATTATTATAACAAATAGTAGTGGGCTTCCAATATTTGAACAAATAGAAAATTCTATTAAAGAGGCGATATTTTCTAATGAGCTTAAAGAAGGGGAGATGCTTCCATCTGTTAGGTGTTTAGCTAATGATTTAAAGATAAGTTTTTTAACAGTAAAAAGAGCTTATGATGAATTAGAAAAAGCTGGTTTTATAAAAACGGTGCAGGGAAAAGGAAGCTATGTTGCTCCTAAAAATTTGGATTTGATTAAAGAAGAAAAATTAAAAGAGATTCAAGGTTATATTGAAAAGATTTATGAGGTATCTAAAATATCTAATATTTCTAAGGAAGAAGTGATTGAATTATTTAAAATGATTTTTGAGGAGGAAATATAAATGAATAATATTGAGGTAAAAGATTTATCTAAAAAGTATGTTGGTTTTTCATTAGATAAGATTAGTTTTAATGTACCAAGTGGAATGGTTGTTGGGCTTATTGGAGAAAATGGAGCAGGTAAAACAACAACGATAAAATCTATACTTAATATTATAAATTCGGAAGGTACGGTTAAGATATTTGGAAAAGATATTAAAACTCGCGAAAAAGAAATAAAAAAAGATTTAGGGGTGGTATTAGATGATAGTTTTTTATCAGCATATTTAACACCTAAACATATAAACTTAGTTATGAAAGATTTTTATCAAACTTGGGATGAAAATAAATATAATGATTTATTAAAACAATTTGGATTACCAACTGATAAATTAGTGAAAGACTTTTCAAGTGGTATGAAAATGAAATTAAAAATTGCAACAGCTATCTCCCATAATCCAAAATTACTAATATTAGATGAGCCAACTAGTGGGCTTGATCCAGTTGTAAGAAGTGAGATACTTGATATATTTAGAAAATATATTGAAGAAGATGAGTCTAGGTCTATTTTGTTATCTACGCATATTACTACGGATTTGGAACATATTTCGGATTATATAGTGTTTATTGATAAGGGAAAAATGGTTTTGAATGTACCTACTTTAGAATTATTAGAAGATTATGGGGTTGTTAAATGCAGTGAAGAAGAATTTTCTAAAATAAATGAAAAAGATTATGTGAGCTATAAAAAAGGAAAGTATCAATATGAGGTTTTAATAAATGATAAAAATGTTTTTAAGAAAAAATATGGTATTACTTCTATTGATAAGCCATCTATTGATGATATAATGCTATTTTACATAAAGGGAGAAAGATAATTATGATAAAAGGGTTACTTAAAAAAGATTTATATAATTTGGCAAGTTATAAAACTTCATTAATTATAGTAGTGTTATTTTGCGGTATTGCGATTATTGGAACGGATGCGATATATTGGGGTTCTATTATAATTGGTATGATTGTTGGTATGATTTCTTTATCGACATTTAGTTATGATGAGATGGCAAAATCTAATAGATATATTTTGACTTTACCTGTTACTAGGAAGGAAATTGTTTTAGAAAAATATATTTTGGCTATTGGAGCTACTATATTAGGTAGTTTACTTGGGTTTATATTAACTTTGTTAATTGGTAATATTATGAATTATGTAAGGCCAGATAGGGTTATAGATATAAGTATTGAGACGTTGCTTGCAACTACTATTGGTGGATTTTTTGGAGTTTCTTTTATACAGGCTATTCAGATTCCTAGCATTTTTAAATGGGGTGCAGAAAAAGGTAGAATCCAAATGTTTATCGTTTTACTATTTTTAGTTTTAATAGGAACAGGAGTAGGTTTTCTTATAAATGAGTCTGGATTTACTATTGATATTACAAAGTTAGAAAGTGTGTTAAAAAATTTTGGTTTGGCTTTTCTTATAATATTAAGTTTGATAATGTATTTTATTAGTTATAAGATTTCATATAAGATTTATAAGAATAAAGAGGAATAATTTGGTTATTTTAAATAAGGTTATCTTTGTGGTAATCTTATTTTTGTGTTATAATTTTGATAACGGTTTAGGTGGTATAATATGGAAAAGAAATACTATTTATTTGAAATGAAGGGTTTTTGGTTACAATGTTTATCTATAGTTATACTAGTTTTAATGCTTATTTTAACGGGATTTTTATATGATGGCATGTTTATGAATAGTAGTGATTTGATTTTGGTATTTGTCTTAATTATTCCTTATTTGTTTTTGCACGAGTTATTACATTCTTTGGCTTATGTTTTAAATGGGGCAGATTATAAAAACATTACTTATGGTGTGCATTTAGAAAAGGGGATAATGTGCTGCTTATGTAAGCAAAATATTAGTAAGAGAAATATTTTGATATCTTTACTTTTTCCATTTATTTTTATTGGGGTTATTACTTATATTGTTGGAATTTTGACTGATAATTTAGTTTTGATTTGGCTTTCTATTTTTAATATATCTGGATGTAGTGGAGATTTAATGATGTTTTGGGGTTTAGCTAAAATTAAGAATTTTGAATATTCAGAGTATGATAATCCCATGGCTTTTGGAATATATACTGATGAGGATCTGAGTAAAAGGAATCTTTTAGCTCTTAGATATATTGGAAGTGCTGATAGACTTGATAGAAATGATATGAAGAAGGTTAGAGTTAGTAAGATTAGTATAATATTTATTTTGATATTTTTATTATTAGTAATGTTTTTGTATATTTTTAGATAATGTGTAAAATTATGTGAGGTTTAAAACAGAAAACTTAAAGGATATGGATAAAAATTTTATTTTAAAGATAAGGAGCGTTAGAGTATGAAATATTTTAAAAAAATAATAGGGGATAGGATATATTTATCGCCAAAAAGTGTGTTTGATGAGGATATAGAAAGATATACCAAATGGATGAATGATTTTGAGGTTACAGATTATATTGGCGGTAGTAGTAAGGTTGTAACTTTAACTGGTGAGAGAATGTGGCTTGAGGATATGGCTAAAAACAGAAAAGATATTAGTTTAGAAATTGTAACTTTAGATGAGGATAAATTAATTGGAACAATTAGTTTAGATGGGTTTAATATGACTGATAGAAGTGCGGTTTTAGGAATATTTATAGGAGATAGTGATTATAGAAGTCATGGATATGGGACTGAGGCAATAAAACTTATGCTTGAGTATGGCTTTAAATATCTTAATTTGCATTCTATTAGACTTGATGTTTTAGATGTGAACGAAAGAGCTCATAAGTGTTATTTGAAATGTGGTTTTAAAGATACTGGTAAAGATAGGGAAAGAGTGTTTTTAAATGGTAAGTATTATGATATGCTTCACATGGATATATTAGAAAATGAGTTTGCTGGAGATTATATTAGAAATAAGAATGTAAGATAAAAGTGTAATTTATTTGTAATTATGCTTTTTATTTAGTTTTTTTGTAAAAAATTCTTGGCTTTTTTTCAATAAAAATACGAGGTAAATAACATTTGATAATATAAAAACCCTTGAAAATGATGTGAACCCTGTTTGGTAGACATCATAAAAAAACCGGGTTTAAAAAATCAAGGGCGAACGAAGTGAGTTCATC
>CALVIB010000043.1 GCA_944329375.1 uncultured Bacilli bacterium
ATTGGTGAAGCTGTTGGTATTATGGCCGCTCAATCAATCGGTGAACCAGGTACCCAGTTAACCATGAGAAACTTCAATACTGGTGGAGTTGCTGGTGGAGATGATATTACACAAGGTCTTCCTCGTGTTACTGAAATCTTTGAAGCTCGTAACCCTAAAGGTAAAGCTACTATCTCTGAAATCAATGGTGTTGTAACTAAGATTGAAGAAGATAATGGAACTTATAAAATATATGTTAAAAACGATGTTGAAACACGTGAACACACTTCTAATTATGGAGCTAAACTTGCTGTCGAAAAAGGCGAAGAAGTAAAAGCTGGACAAAGATTAACTCACGGTGCTATTTCGCCAAAAGAATTATTAGTTGTAACAGACCCGATTACTGTTCAAGAATATATCTTATTTGAAATTCAAAAAGTATATCGTTCTCAAGGTGTTGACATTTCTGATAAACACGTTGAAATTATGGCCCGTAGAATGATTTCTAAAATTAGAATTGTTGATTCAGGAGATTCATTATTCTTACCTGGCACTATGGTAAATATTAATAAATTTACTGAAGAAAACAAAGGATTAATCTTAGAAGGTAAAAGACCAGCTACTGGTAAACCAGTATTACTTGGTATTACTAAAGCATCACTTGAAACAGAAAGTTTCTTATCAGCTGCTTCATTCCAAGAAACAACTAGAATCTTAACTGATGCTGCTGTACATGGAAAAGTAGACCATTTAACAGGATTAAAAGAAAATGTTATCATTGGTAAATTAATCCCTGCTGGTACAGGAGCTAAAAAATACCGTGATGCTGAATATACTTTAGAAAACGAAATATTAAGTGAAGAGCCACTTGAAGCTCTAGAACAAGAACTAATGGATTAATTAGTTCTTTTTTGATGCAATAGTTCATACTTTCTAATAATGCTTTAAAAAAACATTTACAGAAACAATTGCTTGTGTTATAGTAAATACATCAAAAAAAAGATTGCAATAACATATATTAAATTGAGGTGTAATTATGATTAATTACTTAGAAAATAAACTAAACCCATATGAAACACTAGCGAAATATTTGCCATATATAATAGAAACATTTAACGAATTTTATGGAGTAGATGTATCAGATAAAATGAAAAATATTACCATTTTATGCACAAGAACTCCAGATGGTTTAGAAAGATATTTAAATGAAATTAAAGAAGAATATACAAATTATCTAATTAAAAATTTTTGCAAAAATTTTGATATTGGATATACAAAAAGTAATATAAATAATATATTTGGTTTTTCTAGATTGCCATTTGAAAATATAAACAATATGCCTATCATGAAATATGATAAATTTAAAAAAAACTATGATTTTGATGTAAAAAAAATCATTAAATATATAAAAAAATTACATTTTCAATATCAAAATTATTTAAAAAAATATTCCAAATATTTTAATTACATAGAAAACGCAAATATAATAAGAAAAAAACTTTCTAAAAAATATATGGATAAATTAGTAATAAAATTTAAAAGTATTTTTCCCAAAGAAGAAGTAGAATTATATTTTAAAACAGGCCACGTTAAAGGTAAAATGTACAATTATTTAAGTTCCAATATTTATATAACCCCCTTAATTAATGCTTTTACTTCTGAAAGCACTCAAATATTAAATAACAACTTTTCTAAAAAATGGGAAAAAGAAAAAATAAAAAAAGATAGAATAGAATTTTTTAAAAAAATGGGATTAGATTTAGGTAATAATTATTATGATTATATCAATTCTAAAGAAGCTTTATTTTTAACCCCGTCTAAAGTTTTAATAGAAGATATTTTAGATACAAAAGAAGAATATGAACTTAAAATGTATCAGGAATACTATGAATCACTTGAAGAATATAAAATAAATAAAGCCAAAATATCTGAAGAACAGTTATTATTAGATGATGGATATAATGTTAGTACTTTCTTATATTCTGATACTTACACTACACCAAATATTAAAAAAATTAACAATGATTATGTGATACACTCCATAGTTAATATTAATTTTGATTACCCAAACGAACACCTAGACAAGTATATCATTCATGAGCTAAATCATGCATATGAAGCCTATTTAACAAATGATAGTCCTTTTTCTATATTTTCAGGATGGGATGAACTATCCAGCAATTCAAATAGAAAATATAGATATTTTAATGAAATTATAAACGACTTAATAGCAAATGAAATTACAGAAAAACTTCATCAAAAAGACATCTATATGTTTTATCCTAAAGATGAAGCCCAAGTAACTGGCGGGACTGGTTATGACTCATTAAGATTTTTAGTTGAAAAATTTTATGAAACATTTAAAGAAGATATTTTAAAAAGTAGAAAAGGAGACTTTAATCATATATTAAATAAATGTGGCAAAGAAAACTTTGAAGAATTAAACGATTTAATAAATTTATTTAAGAAAACATGGAATAATTTAGAAATTTTAAATTTAAAAGCCGATTTAAAACATGGTAAAGACACCGAAAACACAAAAAAATATAACAAAATATTAGAAAAACTAGATAAAATTATTTACAACATGATAGAACATAAGAAGCTTTTCGAAAAAACATATATAAAAAGAATGTAAAATATAAACAAACTCTACTTAAAAAAAATGACATTTTAACACTAAAGAAAATGTATTATATATAGTAAGAAAGGGAAGATTTTATGGATAATTTAATAATTAATATAGAAAAACTTGCGACATTATTTGCTGATTTAGGAATTAAGAAATTTTATCTAACTGGAGCAGGAAATTCTTTAATGTCAGGATATTCGACACTTTTTAAAACCAAACCACTATTCAAAAGAAATACCAACTTAACAGCAATATTTGCTAAACACGATATTGAAGTTATAATTACACATTTTGCTAGAACTCAAAATAATAACGATGAACACATCTTTCATTATTTTCATTCCAACATTAGTGAAAAAGAAATGTATAGATATAATCGTATAGATAGTTTAAAACCAGATACACCAGTAGTTGGTATGACTGAAAAACAAACAGAAGAATATTATCCCCAAAACCCTAGCCCTAATTATCATTTTAAAGATAATGTTTTAACAGAAGAAACTGGTAGGTCAAATATATTAGTTTATATTGGAGCAACAGGCTCATTCTTAGACAATATAACAAGAGGCGGTTTCCCTAAAATTTTAAGTGGTTTTAAAAGAGATTTTACATCGATTTCTGCCACATTAAAAGAAATTCAAAGTAGTAACCGCCATGATGGTACAAATACCCAAGTATATTTAGTCGGTATCCCTAGATATTTAAAAACACCTGTTACAGACTTATTGATAAATCGTCATTTACAAGAAATAGCTAGAAATTATGCAAATGTCGTTTATGTTGAGCCCATTGATGCAAAATTATTTTATGGATTAAAACCAGATGTTCATTTAAATGAAGAAGAATATTTAGAATTAAATAATTCAATAATGAAAAGTATTAATGATAATTATGTTATAACAATGGCAAAAATTGAAATTGACCGTTTATTATTTAATTTAAATGAAATGATTGAAATTCTTACTTTAGAAGAAGTAAAAGATGCCGATGTTGATAAAATATCAATTATGCATGATATAGCTAAAAAAACATTAAATCAAGAATTAACACCAATATTAAATAAATATATGAATATGTTAAAACCAGAAAAGAGAAATCAATTTTTAAAAGAAATAAAAACATATATTAACGAAAGGCTTCCATATGATTTTTACTACTTGGGCAAAAATAATATTCAAAAACACATGATGTAAAACTAATTAACTATTATGTTCAATTAGTTTTTTATCTATTAGGAATTTGCTTTGCAAAAAAACAGTGAGTTTGCAAAAAGTTATTTACAAATATAACTGTTCGTGATATATTTAGTTAAACAAAAACTAGAAGGTGATGGTATGCAAATATTAAAAGGTTATGTATTTAGACTTTATCCTGATAAAAACCAAGAACAGTTAATTAATAAAAGAAAATGACATTATAGTAACTGAGAATTTAGATGTAAAAAGTATGCAGAAAAATCATTATGTGGCAAA
>CALVIB010000044.1 GCA_944329375.1 uncultured Bacilli bacterium
TGCTTAGATGTGTGAGGTTGCCGATACACCAGGTTAAGTTGTAAAATAATTTAATCTTTAAGTCGGGTTTTTACACGGAGCAAGTCTATACTAGATATAGGCGAGAGGAGGATACAATAATGTCAAAGAAGGTTCGTATTAAATTAAAATCTTTTGAACACAAGAATTTGGATACTGCTTGTGGTAAAATTGTCGACACAGTTAAAAGAACTGGCGGCGAAGTTAGTGGACCTGTACCACTTCCAACTGAAGTTGAAAAGATTACAATTTTAAGAGCTGTTCACAAAGATAAAGATTCACGTGAACAATTTGAAAAAAGAACACATAAAAGACTTATTGATATCAATAATCCAAGCAAGGAGACTATTGATGCTTTATCGCATTTAGATATTCCAAGCGGTGTTGATATTCAAATTAAATTATAATAGGAGGATGAAAATATGAAAGGAATCTTAGGTCGTAAAATCGGAATGACTCAAGTTTTTGATCAAGATGGTAAATTAACTCCAGTTACTGTAGTTGAGGTTACTCCTAATATAGTAACTCAAGTTAAAACTATGGAAAATGATGGTTATGAAGCTATCCAACTTGCATTCGATGATAAAAGAGAAAAATTAGCGACAAAAGCTTCTACTGGTATTACTAGTAAAGCTAATACGACACCTAAGCGCTTCTTTAAAGAAATCAGAGGTGTAGACATCAATAATTATAACCTTGGTGATGAGGTTAAAGCTGACATTTTCGAAGTTGGTGAGATGGTTGATGTAACTGGAACTACTAAAGGTAAAGGGTTCCAAGGAAATATTAAAAAATATAATCAAAGTAGAGGACCTATGGGTCATGGTTCTAAATACCATAGAGGTGTAGGTTCACTTGGTACAATGCTTCCAAAACGTGTATTTAAAGGTAGAGGACTTCCAAGTCACATGGGAGTTAATACTGTAACTATTCAAAATCTAGAAATCGTAGATGTTGATTTAGAAAATAACGCTATTTTAGTTAAAGGAAATATTCCTGGACCTAAAAAAGGCTTAGTTATGATTAGAAGTGCAGTTAAAAATATGGGTAAAGTAAATAAGCGTGCAGAACTTGTTAGTTATGTTAAGGAAGAAGTTAAACCTAGCGAACAAGTAGAAAATACAGAAAGTGCTGAAGCATAGGGGGTATTTTTATGAAAAAAAGTCATGTGATTAATGTTAAAGGCGAAAAAGTTAGTGATATTACTTTAAATAAAAATGTTTTTGGTATTGAACCTAACGACGCTGTTTTATATGATGCTATTACTTTAGCTCAAGCTTCTAGAAGACAAGGAACTGCTGATACAAAGACACGTTCAGAAGTAAGCGGTGGCGGAAGAAAGCCATGGAGACAAAAAGGTACTGGTAGAGCTAGACAAGGAAGTACTAGAGCCCCACATTGGTATCATGGTGGTGTAGTATTTGGACCACATCCAAGAACTTACGGTAAGAAAATGAACCGTAAAGAAAGAGTTTTAGCTTTAAAATCAGCTTTATCTTATAAAGTGGCTAATGATGAATTAATTATTTTAGATAGTTTAGAAGTTAAAACTCCAAAAACTAAAGATATGATTAAATTATTAAATGATATTAAAGCTCCTAGCAAAACTTTAATCGTTGTAGATGAGCTTACTGATAATTTAATTTTAGCTACTCGTAATATTCCTAAAGTGGAATTATTAGAAGCTAATGAAATTAATGTTTTAGATATTATAGGTGCAGATGGGCTTGTAATAACTAAAAAAGCATTAGAAATGATAGAGGAGGCGTATAAATAATGGAAAATTATAGAGACATTATAAAAGCTCCAATTATCACTGAAAAATCTAGTGATTTAGCTAAGAACAACACTTATGTATTTAGTGTTGATACAAAAGCTAATAAAATACAAATAAAACAAGCTATTGAGAAAATTTTCAATGTTAAAGTTGAAAATGTTAATACAATTAATACTTATGCAAAAAGAAAAAGAGTTGGACGTTATTTTGGTAGAGCCAACAAAGTTAAAAAAGCAATTGTTAAGTTAAAAGAAGGAAATTCAATTGAATTTTAAGGAGGACGAATATGGCAATTAAATCATATAGACCAACGACTAATGGTAGACGTGGTATGACAACTTTAGTAAATGATGAAATTACTAAAACAACTCCAGAAAAATCATTAGTTGTAACAATGAAAAAATCAGGTGGTCGTAATAATCAAGGTCAAATTACCGTAAGACATCACGGTGGTGGAGCTAAGAGAAAATACAGAATCATCGATTTTAAAAGAAATAAGGATGGTGTGATTGGAACTGTTGCTTCAATCGAATACGATCCAAATAGAAGTGCTAACATTGCTTTAATTAATTATGCCGATGGAGAAAAGAGATATATAATCGCTCCAAAAGGTTTAAAAGTTGGAATGAAAATTGAAAGTGGAGAAGGTGCCGATATTAAAGTTGGTAACAATTTACCACTTGCTAACATTCCAGAAGGTACTTTAGTTCACAATGTTGAATTAAAGCCTGGTAAAGGTGGCCAAATGGCTAGAAGTGCAGGTTCTAGTGTACAAATTTTAGGCCGTGAAGGAAATTATACATTACTTCGTTTAACGAGTGGCGAAGTTAGAAAAGTTTTAAGTGTCTGCCGCGCAACTGTCGGTGAAGTTGGTAACGAAGATTATAGTTTAGTAAATTATGGTAAAGCTGGAAGAAAAAGACATATGGGAATCAGACCTACTGTTCGTGGTTCTGTTATGAATCCTAACGATCACCCACATGGTGGTGGTGAAGGTAGAGCTCCTGTTGGACGTAAACACCCAGTTACACCTTGGGGTAAACCAGCACTTGGCTTTAAGACACGTAATAATAAGAAAGCTTCAAGCAAACTAATTGTTCGCTCAAGAAAGAAATAAGAAAGGATGATTTATAAATGGCAAGAAGTACAAAGAAAAAACCTTTTGTCGATGATTATTTGATGAAAAAGGTTGAAAAAATAAATGAATCTGGTAAAAAAGAGGTAATTAAAACTTGGTCTCGCCGTTCTACAATTTATCCTGTATTTATTGGACACACATTTGCTGTGCATAATGGTAAAGAATTCATTCCAGTTTATGTAACAGAAGATATGGTTGGACATAAATTAGGAGAATTTGCCTTAACACGTAAATTTGGTGGCCACGGCGACGATAAGAAAAAGAAATAAACCGGAAAGGATGGTATAAATGGAAGCTAAAGCAATTGCTAAAGAAATTAGAATTTCACCTAGAAAAATGCGTTTATCTATCGATTTAATTCGTGGAAAAGATGCTAAAGAAGCAGATATTATTTTAGCTAATTTAAATAAAGAAGCTGCAAGAGTAATTCGTAAGGTTTTAAAATCCGCTGTATCTAATGCGGTAAATAATTTAGAACTTAATGAAGATAATCTTTATGTAAGTGAAGCTTATGTTAATGAGGGCAGAACTCTTAAAAGAGGCCGCGCTGGTGCCAAAGGTAGCCCTAAACCAATATTAAAAAGATCAAGCCACGTTACAGTGGTAGTGAGTGAGAAAAATTAAGCAAAGGAGGGTAAT
>CALVIB010000045.1 GCA_944329375.1 uncultured Bacilli bacterium
TTATGAGTACCTCTTACTAACATTTCTTCAGAAGTGTGGACATAATTTTCTGATGATACTTCTAAAAGCTCTTGTAATTCTTCTAAAGACAAATTATTTAGCATTTCTAAAGCTAAATCATAGCCAGGTCCTCTCCAACGACGATTAATACTGTCGGAATCGTTTTTATCCCTAAACTTTCTATCAGGGTGTTCATCATCATGTAAATAATTTTTCATGCTGTTCCATTTTGCATGACCATGTCCAGCTGAAATGTCATCTGCTTTGGTATAATCATATCTATCAACACTTCCATCATTTTGGACTTCTGTTTTAGCTATGACATTGCCATCATCATCAGAACTAAACCATCCCCATTTGCCCATCATTTCATCTCCTTTACATCTATATAATCAACGATTTCATCTGTTTTATCGTTGATTATCTCAATTTTGTAAAAATCAGGAAGAAAACCTTTATATGCTCTCACTGCAGTTTCTAGTATTTCTTTAGTTGTCACTTTTCTTTCATCAAAACTATCAAATTCATCCCAATCTATTAAACCGTCAAAATCATTATATAATTCTTCTGGTTTTTCTGTTCGAATATCACTAAAATCAGTAGTTCCATCATTGTAATAGAACTTAAATCTATAAATGCACTTATCATAATTATCTTCAATTTTTGCATTTATGGCTTCACCACTTACCGGATCATATAGTAAATGCCCTTTTTTTCCATCAACTAAACACTCACTTTTATCTACATAACCTAGTATTTCATTAGTGTTATTATCAATAATATCTATACGGTAAATATCATTAAAACTTTTTTCATATTCATTTATTGCTAACTTTAAGAATTTATTCAAATCTTGTTTTTCAGTATGAGTAGTTTTAAAATCTTTGTTTTTAGTTAGCTTTTGAATTTCACCATCAAAGTTTTTAACATCATTGTAAACATTATCACTTAATTTTGTACTACCATCTTTATAATAATACTTAAACCTATACATATAACCATCTCCTTTATTTTGATTATATATTGATTTTTATTTAAAGTAAACCGTTCATTTTACTTTTAATTAATTTCTTATCTTGGCAACTATTAATAGATATTTCGGTATATTTTAGCAAATCTTCAAGTTTTATATTTCCTAATAAAACATCATTGATTTTTAAAATTATATTATCTTTGTCATTATTAGTTCCATATAAATATTTATCAAATAACTTTTCTGCTTCTAAAATAGATATAATTCCCATAGATAATTTAGTTTTATGATATAGTGATAAACCTTTATTTTTATAACTATCTATTGCATTAAATAATCTAATAAATCTTAATTTCTCATTAATCTTTAAAGTTTCGTAATTATCATTAATATATAAAGCCGTGAATTTATCAAAAAATATAGGTAAAACTTCACTATGAATATAATTATTTACTCCGTTATTAAACTCTAACTGGGAGTGTATAACTTCATGGGCATATATTCCAGAAGTTAATACAGAAAGTTTTTGACTTATAACAAATTCCGTAAATATAAGTTTCTTTATTTCTTCGTCTTTCCCCAAATATAAAGGGTTACAATAACCACCATCAATGTCTATTGTCTTATCAAATAATACTGGAATATCAAACGGCTCAAGAGTAGATAAATAATCATTAACTAAATTTATAAATGAATTAAAGTCCATTTCTTTATGTTTACTAACCATTTCAATTTTTTGTAATAAATCATAGGGTATAAAAGGTATAGAAGTTAGACTAAAAGAATTTTCTAAAAATGGTCTTTTACCTTTATATAATAACTCGTTAATATTTTTATCATTTAATAAAGCTATTTTAGGCTTTCTTAAATATCTTAACATATCAGCTATATCTAACAAATTAGAAGTTATAGATATTGGTGTAACATCATAATAACTCTCATTTTTATAACCTTTTTCCATAGCACTATTCTCCCACTTAAAATATTGTTTTATATACTATCACAATAAGTTATTTTTTCAACAAAATTTACCTTTTTCCTTTAAAAAATACCATTTTAATTAAGAAATATATAAAATAATTGGTTGTTTTGTTTTTCCAATTATTTAGTTTATAAACTTTTATAAAATAAGAATTTTATTGTATCAAAATAACTATAATTAAAAACCGTATCACAATAAAAAAAATATTGTTTTGGTTGGTAACACAAAGACAACAATCTCATAAAATTAAAATGTGTTTGAAAGTATTTTCAACTTATAATATATATATTTAAATCAATTGTAATTGTATTAGGTTTATTTAAAATCTTTTCGCTTTGCATTGGCGACATTTTTAAAAGTAGCATAAAGTCTTCATTAGTAATAGGATAAGTAATTAAAATATTCTCTTTTCGCACTTTTTTAAAATTTTTTTTCAAATTTAGTTCAACTTCTGTATCTTTATCATAAATAGACATGCCCGTAGCTAATCTAAGTTCTTTTAAATAGTTTTTCCCTGGAGATACTTTAATAAATAATCCTTTTTTCTTTAAAACCCTTTTAACTTCTAATTGATTATAAGGTGAAAGTATATCAATAATTAAATGTGCAGAATAATCTTTAATAGGAATATTATTAACATCACCTACGAAATAAAATCTATTGTTGGAATTATAATCACTTGCCATTTGAATAGCTATTTTTGAATAATCAAAGCCATAATACTTATAATTTAGTTTTAAATTATTTAGTATATTAATTGTATGGGCTCCTTCTCCACAGCCTAAATCTAAAATATTTATGTTTTTATAAAAATGTTTATTTATAATACTGACAATTTTATCATATAATTTTTGATAAAACATTTTTTGAATGAAACACCTTCTATTGAAAAATAAATCATAATTATATATTTTGCTTTCTTTAATATGACTATGTGAAACAAGATTAGAAATACCTTTTTTTGAAAGATTAAAATTATGAGCATTTTCACACATTAATGAATGTTCTTTAAGATATAATTTCTTTTTACATATTGGACATATCAATATTTTATCATTTTCAATGAAATTTTTACTATATTCAAATTTGCTTAACATTAAATCACCACATTCCAATTTTATCATGTGATATTTTGAAGTGTCAAATATAAGTAAATATATTGCTTATATAAAAAATTGTTTTATATATTATCACAATAAGTTATTTTTTTGGAGGGCAAAATTTTACCTTTTTCCTTTAAAAAATACCGTTTTTTAATTATATCAGGACTATCAATATAGCTATCATAAAAAAATTAAAGGCAATAATTAGTCATGTATGACGTCGACGTTATAAAAATAAAAAAGTACAATTAAATTAGTCGTATATGACTTGTAAATAACGCACAAAATAACATGAAAGGTAGGTATTACTTCCATGAATAAAATTACAAATCAAGATAGAGTATACATAGCTCGAAA
>CALVIB010000046.1 GCA_944329375.1 uncultured Bacilli bacterium
TTTACCACTTTTAGGACTTTCTGGTCTTAATAAGTTAGCTGGTTTTTCTTTTAAAGATTTACGGCAATTCCAAACAGTAACAATAGTCATAAGGGTAATAGCGACAAGTAAACAGCCGGTAAATAAATTTACATCAAAGTAATATTCTAAATCTGGAATGTGGAACTGAAATATGTTATAGACAAGTGGTGGGATGAAGAATGTGCCGATCATATAGCCAATTATGGCACCAATGATTGTTCCAGATAAGACATAGCATAAGTAGTTTATAATTATTCTTGTGTTTGATATACCTAAAGATGAGAAGGTTCCCATTTCAGTGCGCTCTTCATTTATCATTCTACTCATGGTATTGGAAGACATTAGAAAGACAATGGATACAAAGATTAAGGGAATGATAGTCGCAATGGTTGTTACTTGGAAATACTGATTTTCGAGTGTGCTGTAACTAGTTACTTCGGCATTTCTATTTGTGATATACCATTTTGATTCGATATCTGGCATCTGCATCATTTGATTTGGACTATCCATATAAGTTTTCATTAAATCTGTTTTTACTTCTTCTAATCTATTTTCTTCTCTTTTTTCTTTAATATCTTCTACATTTTCCGTTAATTTTTCAAGAAAATCATCATAGGCTTTAGAATATGGAACCTCATTTTTGTCTTTATCACCTAAAATATATACTTCGCTGTAGACATCTTCATTAAATACAGTTTTAGGAACATAAATATATGAGTGTAATTTACCAGAGCCAATATTAGTATAGCCATAATTAGTGCCGGTATATAAAGGCGAGATAATTGTTCCAACGACTTTGAATTTTGTTTGTTTTAATGATGTTTCTTCTGAGGTTATTTCAATGGTATCTCCTACTTTATAAAATGAGCTATCAGCTAAGCATTCATTTTCATTTTGGGGAAGTCTTCCTTTTTCTAATTTATATTTATTAACATTTTCAGTGATGGCATGAACTTTGATGGCATCTTCTTCACTTAAAACTGTGGCAACGTATGAGCCTTCTACATCTTTGACATTTGGCAATTTTTTTAAGGAATTAATATCATCATCTGTAAGCCCTAGAGTACTTCTTACAGTTAAATCCATAAGATTTGTTTCATTATAGTAATCATTTTGAAGGGTTTTAATACTAGGAACTGAGCTTTGAATTCCGGCATAAAAACCAATACCAATTAAGACAATTAATAATAGTGAGAAATATCTACCAAATGAGTGTTTTAATTTTCTAAGGGTATTTTTTAGAAGCATATAATCACCACACTATCTCTTTTGGATCTTTTGGATTTTCATTTGTTTTGACACTGGTTACGGTACCATTTTTAACAGTAATTACTTTATCAGCTACTTCAGCAACCAACGAGTTATGGGTAATGACAATGGTGGTGATATGAAAATTTTTACAAGTTGTTTTTAGAAGCTCTAATATTTTACTTCCGGTATTACTATCTAAAGCACCTGTCGGTTCATCACATAATAATATTTTAGGGTTTTTAGCAATGGCTCTTGCGATTGCGACACGTTGTTGTTCTCCACCTGAGAGCTGAGAAGGAAAGTTATTTAATCTATTTTCTAAGCCAACAGAGTTTAGTATTTCTTTAGGGTTAAAAGCTTTCTTAGAAAGCTGGCAAGCTAGTTCAACATTTTCTAAAGTAGTTAGATTTTGAATTAGATTATAAAACTGAAAGACAAAACCGATATCATATCTTCTATATAAAAGTAGATTATGGTTTTTTAATTTCGCAATGTTTTTACCATCGACATAAATATCACCTGAGGTGGCACTATCCATACCACCAAGCATATTTAATATGGTTGTTTTTCCAGCACCTGATGGGCCTAAAACTACAACAAACTCACCCTTTTCTATTTCAAATGAGCAGTTTTCAACGGCTTTTACTTCTATACTTCCTTTATATATTTTTCCAACTTTATCAAATTTAATATAGGCCATATTATCACCACTTTCTATATTTATTATAGCTGAGTTTTATTTTTTTTACAAATGAAAAAAGCTACTTTATGTAAAATAGCTTTAATGATTAATTTCCATACCAAAAATGCATTTTTCATATAAAAATTTTATAATTTTGTTTTTATTATTTGTATTATAGTATTCGGTTAGTAATGTATTAAATTCTCTTATGTCTTCTTCTTTGATAGTAATTATACCGCAGCCGTTACTGATTAATATTTTATTAGCAATAATCATACTAGTTCTTTTGTTTCCATCCCAAAGTATTTGACTTCTCATTAAGTAAAGCATGAGGTTTAAAGCTTTTTCGGTTATACTTCCTTGCTTTAGTATTTCTTTTATATTTTTGGTAATGATATCCTTTTGCGGGATTTCGGGTATATAATCTACACCATTAATACCAACTTTTCCAGTTCTTAAAACGCCCCACTCTAAGGATTCATTTCTTGAAACAAAAGAATTTATTTTACAAACAAAATCTAAATTAACCACTTCATCTATATTAGATAAAGTATAGTTCCAGGCATCACGTAAATTTAAAATACAGTTGATTTCGTCTAATTTTAAGTTAGGAACATTTACTCCTTCTAAAATAGTTTTTGTATCAGGGTAAGTTGTATTAATTCCCTCAAGTCTTGCACTGTTATAAATAATAAGCGGCAAATTATTGCTTGTTAATAGTAAATTACTTTCTTTGGTTAAGTGAAATTTATTATTCATATTAATTTTTCAACTTTCTATATATTGTTTATTTTTCTATTTCAAGACCTATTGGACAGTGATCACTACCATATATATCACTATAAATGGTAACATCTTTAACTTTATCTATGAATCTTTTTGATACTAAGAAATAGTCAATGCGCCATCCGATATTTCTATCTCTAACACCCGGCATATAACTCCACCAAGTGTAAGCACCTACTTTATCTTTATTAAAATATCTATAAGTATCTATAAAACCACTATTTAAAAGTTCTGTAAATTTATCTCTTTCTTCATAAGTAAATCCAGCATTGCCAATATTTGCTTTGGCATTACAAATATCTATTTCTTCATGGGCGACATTAAAATCACCGCATATAATTACTGGTTTTGTTTCGTCTAACTTTTTTAAATAATTTCTAAAGACATCTTCAAAATGCATTCTAGAGTCCATTCTTTCTAATCCTCTTTTAACATTAGGAACATAGACATTTATTAAATAAAAGTTTTCAAATTCTAGAGTAATGGTTCTACCTTCGATATCATATTCTTCTTCTAGGGCGCCATAAGT
>CALVIB010000047.1 GCA_944329375.1 uncultured Bacilli bacterium
AAATAAATATATGTTAGGGTAGCGACTATCCGATATTGGTCTATGGAGGAGCCTAAGGCTGCTATGAAGTAGAAATAACTTACCGTGAGGTAAGCTAATGTCAAAATTTATTTTGACATTTTGTTCTGCGGTTTTTTATGATTTTTGATAGCTATATAAAAAATTAAGGGTTTTATCATGTACTTAAGTATGATATAATTAATTAAGTTAGATGGAGGTTATTTTAATGACAATAGAATCTTTAACAGAATTAGCTAGAAAGATACTTGATATTTTGCTAGTTTGGGCATTATTTTATTTTATTTTGAAAAGTTTAAGAAAAAATGTAAAAATGATTATGCTTTTTAAAGGAATTTTGATTATTGTTATTACTAAAATTGTGGCTGATGTTTTAGATTTGGTAACAATAGGATATTTAATCGATTATGTTATTGAATGGGCACCACTTGCTTTAATTATTATATTTCAGCCAGAGATTAGAGATGCTTTGGAACAATTAGGTAGGGCGCAATTACTTGGAAGACATAAAACACTTTCACTTACGGAACTTGAAAAGTCAATTGGTGAGATTACTAATTCAGTTGATTATATGAGAAAGATGCGTATTGGAGCTTTGATTGTTATTGAAAGAGAAAATAGTTTAGCAAGTTATGTAGAAAAGGCTCAAAAGATATATGCTGATATCTCTGGTCCACTTTTATCTTCAATTTTCTTTACTAATAATCCACTTCACGATGGTGGAGTTATTATAAGAGGAGATAAGATAATTTGTGCGGGTGCGGTTTTTCCAACTAGTGACAGTATGGCAATTAGTAAGAGGTTAGGTACTCGCCATAGAGCAGCCTTGGGTATTGCTGAGAGAACTGATGCGATTGCTTTAGTGGTATCTGAGGAGACTAGTAGAATTTCGATAGCTATGAATGGGGAACTTATTTATAATCTTTCTTTAGATGAGGTTAGAATTCGTTTATTAGAAGCTTTAGCACCTTCACACAAAATATTAGATGGAGCGAAAGAAGGTGGTATGAATGAATAAGAAACCAGGAATTTTTAAAAGAATAGCTAGATTTATTGATAAAAAATTAGTTGTGCCAGTAACTAAGGTTATTATGAAAATCGGCAAGAAATTAGGTGGTTCGAATAGGTCTTTGGAAACTTGGCTTTCTAGAAGTAATACATTATTATTTGTTTCTTTATTTTTTGCTTTATTAGTATTTATTTTATTTGACCAAAAAACACTTATGTTTAATGATACAAGTGCGGAAGTATTGAAGGACCAAACTGTTGAGGCTGTTTATAACGAAGAAGCTTATGTTGTAGAAGGATTACCAGATAAAGTTGATATTACTCTTATGGGCAGCAGAAGTGATTTATTTATTGCAAAACAATCTACTACATCTAAGGTTACTGTTGATTTGACAGGATTAAAACCTGGAACACACAAGGTTGATATTGAATATATGAGACCTAATGATTCAGTTGATTATAGTGTTAATCCTTCTGTTGCGACAGTTAATATTTATCCTAAGGTTTCCGAGTCTAAAACTTTAACAACTGATTTACTTAATCAAGATAGTTTGGATGAAAAACTTATTGTGGATAATGTAACTCCTGAGGTTGATAAGGTTGTTATTAAAGGTACTGATGATGAGAATGCGATTAATAGTTTAACTAAGGTTGCAACGGTTAAGGCTTTAGTTGATGTATCTAGTTTAAATAATCAAGAGGTAGGTACGGTTACTTTAAAAGATGTACCTTTAAAGGCTTATGATTCTGATGGCAATAGTTTGGATATTGAAATTGTGCCTTCTAAAATAGAGGTAAATGTTGATTTATCTTCTCCAAGTAAGACAGTCCCTATTAAAGTGGTTCCAAAAGGAGATATTACTTTTGGTAAGGCAATTAGTTCTATTTCATTAAGTCAAAGTAATGTAACTGTTTATGGACAGCAAGAAGTACTTGATAATTTGGAATATGTACCAGTTGAAGTAGATGTTGATGGGTTAAAAGAAGATAGAGAATATAAATTAGAACTTGATAAACCTAAAGGTGTTAAGTCTATGAGTGTCAATAATGTTAAAGTTAATATAACACTTGGAACTTCTACTGATAAAGACATTAATAATGTTAACATTGATGTTCGTAATTTGAATGATAGGTATAGTGTACAAGGATTGTCACAAAATGATATTCAAGTTACGGTTAATGTAAAGGGTGTTGAGTCAGTTCTTAATAATTTACAAGCTGAAGATATTACAGCTTATATTGATCTAAAAGATTTTGAACCAGGAGAATATGAGGTTGAAGTTAAGGTGGAAGGAACTGATTCAAGAGTACAGTATTTATCTAAAACTAAAAAAGTTAAAATTAGAGTTGTTGAAAAGTAGCTTTTGAGGCTACTTTTTCGTTGACTTTATGATAAAAAAATATTATCATTAATATAAAAGGAGCGATGGTTTTATGTTTGAAAAGATTAGAAATACATTGATTGCTACATCAGTACTTTATTTGATTTTTGGTATTGTTATGTTATTTTTACCAGATATGGTTATTAAATCGGTTTGTTATTTAGTAGCTATTATGTTTTTATTTGTTGGAGTATCTGGTGTGGTTATGTATATGAAAACGGATATTAAAACAGCTTTTACTAGTTTTACTTTAGTTATGTCTATTATTTTTGGGGCTTTTGGGGTTTATGTTTTATTAAATCCTGAGGCTTTTGCTTCATTTTTACCATTAGTTGTTGGAATATTTTTATTAGTAGATTCTGTTAGTAAATTATCAATGGCTTTTGATTTAAAAAAATTTGAATATAAAAATTGGTGGCAAATGCTTATTGTGGCTTTTATTCTTTTAGGATGTGGATTACTTTTAGTATTTAATCCATTTGAAGCTTTAGCGGTAAGTGTTCAGATAATAGGTGCTATATTAGTAGTGGATGCTATTTCTAATATATTTACTATTTATAGTTATTCTAAGATTAGTTCTGATAAAATTATAGATGAAAAATAAAATCTATCGCTATGAAATGCACCCCATAGAGTAGACAATAAAAAAAATCCTAATTTAAGGGTTATGATATAATACACTTCCGAAAGGA
>CALVIB010000048.1 GCA_944329375.1 uncultured Bacilli bacterium
GAAGATGGAATTAGATTGATAGGAGTTAGACTTGATAAATTATCTGATACATCTAGTCATCAGGTTTCTTTATTTGAAGATATAAAAGTTCGTGAAGGTAATAATGAACTTGAAAAGACAGTCGATGAATTAAAAGAAAAATATGGATTTAAAGTTATTAAAAAAGCATCTTTGATAGATAGTAAGGTTGGTAAAAAATATTTGAATAAATGATTTTTAAGTTAAGTGGTTTTCTTAACTTTTTCTATGTAAATAAAAGCAAATTAGATTTACATTATATGTATAAAACGGTATAATGTTTAAAGAAAGTAGAGATAAATATGAATAAAGAGATAATAGAAAATATAAGTAAAGATTTAAATGTTAAAGAAGTTCAAGTAGAGAAGACTTTGAAATTACTTGAAGAAGGAAATACAATTCCGTTTATTGCGAGATACCGTAAGGAAGTTACGGGTAATTTGGATGAGGAACAAATTAGAAAAATAAATGAAGTATATGAATATGAAGTTAATTTACTTAAAAGAAAAGAAGATGTTATTAGGTTAATCGATGAGAAAGGTTTACTTACCGATGAACTTAAAACTAGTATCATGAAGGCAAGTAAGTTAGTTGAGGTTGAGGATTTATATAGGCCATTTAAAGAGAAGAAAAAAACGAAAGCAACTGAAGCAATTAAAAATGGTTTAGAGCCTTTAGCAAAAATAATTATGTCTTTTGTTTTAAATGTTTCTTTAGAAGATTTAACTAAAAAGTTTTTAAATGAAAATGTGAAAACTCCTGAAGAGGCAATTATTGGAGCTAGTTTTATTATTGCTGAGTGGATTAGTGATAATGCTGCTTATAGAAAATGGATAAGAAGATTTACTTTTAATGAAGGCGTGCTAAAGACTAAATTAAAGAAAAATGCGGTAGATGAGAATAAAGTTTATGAGATGTATTATGATTTTGAAGAGAGAGTAAAATATGCGAAACCTTATAGGGTTATGGCAATTAATAGAGCAGAAAAAGAAAAAGTTATTTCAGTTAGTTTAGTTATAGATACTGATAAGATTATTAATTATTTGAAAGAAAAAATTATTAAAAAAGATGCACCATTTAATTATGTTATTGAAGATGCAATTAAAGATAGTTATAAGAGGTTAATTGGCCCATCTATAGAAAGAGAAATTAGAAGTGAACTTACAGAACGTGCTGAAGATGAGGCGACTAAAAACTTTAGTTTGAATTTGGAAAAGTTATTAATGCAGCCACCGATGAAGGATAAGATGGTGCTTGGGTTTGATCCAGCTTATAGAACTGGGTGTAAGTTAGCTGTTGTCGATAATACTGGTAAGAAACTCGATATTAAAGTTATTTATCCACATGAACCTAGAAATGAGAAAGAGAAAAGTAAGAAAATATTACTTGATTTAATCGATAAATATAATATTGATATTATTGCGATTGGTAATGGTACGGCATCACGTGAGAGTGAAGCTTTTGTGGCAGATGCTATAAAAGAAGCAAAACATAAATGTGAATATATAATAGTAAGTGAAGCGGGAGCTTCTGTATATTCAGCTAGTAAGCTTGCAATAAGTGAATTTCCTTTATTACATGTCGAAGAGAGAAGTGCGATAAGTATAGCGAGAAGATTACAAGATCCACTTTCTGAACTTGTTAAAATAGATCCTGAAAGTATAGGTGTTGGAATGTACCAACACGATGTTGCTCCTAAGAAATTATCTAGTTCATTAGATTTTGTGGTGGAAAAATGTGTTAATAATGTAGGGGTTAATGTAAATACAGCTAGTACTTCTTTACTTAAATATGTATCTGGACTTACGAAAACTAATATCGATAAGTTAATTAAGTATCGTGATGAACATGGTAAGATAAAAGATAGAGAAGTTATTAAGAAATTACTTTCTTCGAAAACTTATACCCAAGCGGTTGGTTTTCTTAGAATAATGGATGAAAATATATTAGATTCTACTAGTATTCACCCGGAAAGTTATGGTGTTACTTTGAATTTACTTGACATGCTTGGACTTTCTTTAAATGATATTGGAACTAGTAAGATGCAGGAGATTAATATTGATATTAAAGAGTATGCGGATAGGTTAGGTACAGATGAATATACTTTAGAGGATATTGTTAAGTCACTTAAGAAACCTAATAGAGATCCTCGTGATGAGATGCCCAAACCAATTTTAAAAAGTGATATATTACATTTAGAAGATTTAAAAGTTGGTATGAAATTACAAGGAACAGTTCGTAATGTTACACCTTTTGGAGCTTTTATCGATATTGGTCTTAAGAATGATGGACTTGCGCATATTTCTAAATTAACTAATAAATTTATTAAACATCCAATGGAAGTTGTGAATGTTGGAGATATTGTCGATTGTTATGTCGATGAGATTAAGCTTGATAAAAATAAAGTTTCTTTATCATTATTAGAACCGGAGAAGGTAAGATGAAAAAAATTTTAATTTTGTTGATTGCTTTTAGTTTAACTGGTTGTATTGTTAGAAATGAAGATTTTGAAAGTACTTGTGAAGTTAATAAAAATTCAGAAAATATTTCTGATAATATGAGTATTTACGTGACATATGATAATGAGGATAATGTCAAAGAGGCTATAGTTACTCATACTTATAAAGCTTTAAATGATGAGGGAAAAACAATATTAGAAGAAATTAAGACAAGTGCGACTAGTTTTAATGAAAAGTATGCGGGTAATGAGAATATTAAGATAACGGTAGCTAAAGATGAAGAGGATGAGTGGCAACTTAAATATTATTTGGATGTACCTAATTTAGATAATGATGTTTTGAATGAATTTATGTTAAGAAAAAATTCAGTGAGATTTTTTAATAAAATGCGTGATCAAAATATAGAATGTGATTAGGAGATGATGAAATGTTAGAGATTATAAAAGCTATATTTTTTGGTATAGTTGAAGGTATT